>CALADT010000277.1 GCA_937890655.1 uncultured Mucispirillum sp.
CTAGTAAAGATAACCATAACCCATTAATATTAAAAATGAATATAGACTGGGAATGTGGTTTCATATATGAATGTAATAATGAAAATATAATAAACCAGCTACTTTTAGAATATGGGTTTTCTGGTAGATTTAATGGTAATGAAGTTATATTATTACATGAAAAAATAGAAAACAATAACCATTATCTTGCTTCTTTATATGCTAGAAAATCTTCCATACGTCCACTTTTAAAAGCAACAGGCGTAGAAAGTATAAATGAAATAGAAATGTGTATAAATCACGGTATAGATATAGTTGGGTTTGTATATAAAAGCGGTACTCAAAACAATATTATAGAGTTACTTGAAAATATAAAAGATAAAAATATTATAAAATCACTTGAAGTTAGTGAAGAATTAATGTTAAATAAAGCTGTTTCTCTTACTTATAATTATAATAATTTATGTATAGAAAATAATAGCAATGTAAAAAGCTATATACCTAAAAGCTATAATTTAATAAGCGAAAACAGTAATAGTTTATCTCCAAATGTAATAAGTGAAAATCATTTAGAGCATATAAAAGATAATAAAAAGTATTGGCTTGCCTTGTCAAAGGGCAGGGATATAGAATATATAATAAAACAATATAATATTGAATTAATATTATTTAATATAAAAGAATACAATACAGAAGAAAAAATAATAAAATTAAAAAAACTTGTAAAATATAAACAATAATGAGGTGTCAAATGCGTTATTCTAAAACATACGGAGAATTTGGTGGCAGTTATGTGCCGGAATTACTACAACCTGCTCTTGATGAGCTTGAAAAAGCGTTTTTAGATGCAATGAACGATAAATCTTTTTTAGAGGAGTTAGCTTATTTACAAAAAACATTTATAGGCAGGCCTACTCCTTTATATTATGCTGAAAACTTAACAAAAGAGTTAGGTGGAGCTAAAATATATTTTAAATGCGAAGGCCTTGCACATACAGGGGCCCATAAAATAAATAATGCAGTAGGACAATGTTTACTTGCAAAACGTATGGGTAAAACTAAAGTAGTGGCAGAAACAGGGGCTGGCCAGCATGGTGTTGCTACTGCTTCAGCTGCTGCAAAATTAGGGCTAGGTTGCGATATTTATATGGGAGCTATTGATGTGAAACGTCAGCACCCAAATGTATTAACTATGCAAATGTTTGGAGCCAATGTTGTATCTGTTGAATCAGGTAATAAAGGCCTTGCAGATGCAGTAGATGAGGCGTTAAATTTCTGGGTTAAATCATTAAAAGATACTCATTATTTACTAGGTTCTGCTGTTGGCCCTGCACCTTTTCCTGCTATTGTAAGAGAATTTCAGTCAGTTATAGGTAAAGAAGCATACGCACAAGCAAAAGAGATGAATTTAGATGTAGCAGCGGTAATTGCAGCAGTAGGTGGTGGTTCTAACGCTATGGGTGTTTTCTCTGGGTTTTTAGATGATAGTTCTATTGAATTAATAGGTGTAGAAGGCGGCGGTATAGGAGATGGCATAGGGGAACATGCAAAACGTCTTGCACCAAATTCTGGAGCAGAAACAGGAGTGCACCATGGGTTTAAAAGTAAATTTTTACTTGATAAAGACGGTAACGTTTTACCTACTCACTCAATTTCTGCAGGGCTTGATTATCCTGGAGTTGGCCCAGAGTTATCATACCTTAAAGAAACAGGCAGGCTGACTATGACTTCTGCAAGAGATGAAGAAGTAACACAAGCCTTATCTCTTGCTGCAAAACATGAAGGTATTCTTTTTGCGTTAGAGTCTTCCCACGCGTTAGCAGAATTAATTAAAAAAGCACCTACTATTTCAAAAGATAAAGCTATCATAGTAAATATGAGTGGCAGGGGAGATAAAGATATATTTATTACAGCACCTATATTTAATAAAAAAGAATGGGTGGAATTTTTATCTAATGAGATAAAAAACTAATAAATTATAAATAATAACTAAAATATAGAGCAAAATTTATAAAAAAATTCAAAAAAATATAAAATAACCATTGCAATATGGTAAAAAATATATTACTTTGTCTTTAATTATAAATTGTTCGGGGTATTACTATGTTTATTCATGAAACTCACAGCTTCTATATTATTGCAAAGCTTGATAACTGCAAAAACGCACCAGATGGATATCTTGAAAAGAAAATGGCAATATTTAATCAAGTAATGCACAACGTAGGCATTGTCAAAGTAGCCAATATGGATAATTTGTGGCAGCTTAATGAAGTAATGTATGCTACTTCAAGAGATGTGCTTGATATATTATCTAATGAAATGATTAGGCTTGTATCTAAAGACGAAACTATTGCTGTATCTGAGAAAAAGCTGTATGAGATTTCGTCATTAAACGATACTATAGTTGTATCGGAATATTTACAAGACAATACATTTATTTTAAAATAATAAAAATATAAAGGGGTGCATAACCCCTTTTTTATACATAACACTATTTTGGAGAAATAATGAAAAAATATTTTCTTTTATTGTTTTTAGTTTTAATTGTATCCTGCGGTGAAAATACTAACACAGTATACGATTATACAAATGAAACTTCCACATTATTTCTTAATGTTACGCCACAAGAATTAGTTTTCACACCAGAAGATAAAAATGTTGAATTAAAAGATTTTAAAATGTCTTTTGATACTAATGAATTAACTTTATTATCTATGGATATTGATAAATCATCTAGTAAAAATTTTAATGTATCTGTTGATAATACTAAATGTATGGAAGAAATGGCATCAAATGGTGAATGTATTATTAAAGTTGGTATAACAAATAATATAAAAGATGGAGATAGTGGCACTATTATATTAAGTTTTTTTTATAATAATGATATGCAGGCAGAACCACAGTCTATTAAAACTCATAAATTAGTTTATAGATATACGCAACCTGCTCCAAAACCATAAAATATATATTACCACATTTGAGAAAGTTCTTTTATAGCATTTATCATATCATTTATAAAAGAAGAATCTATTAATACTGTTACAAGTGTTACAATAGACATAAAAGCAAACATAGTTTTTTCCATTTTATATACTCCTAATTATTAGTTATTTATGTATAAGCAAGTTATATGCCATATAAGGAAGTTACAATGAAACATATTATACAAATTTTATTAATTATACTTTTTATTCCATTATTATCTTATTCATCAACTATTGAGGAAGATAAATCATTGGCAGAGCTTGGTAATAGTGGTGCAGCATTTAGGCTTGGTGCAAAATACTTAAACGGTAACGGTGTGGAAAAGGACTATGAAAAAGCAAAATATTATTTAGAGATTGCTGCCAAAAAAAACCACTCTTATGCTTTATATGATTTAGGGTATATGTATTTATATGGGGAAGGTGTAGCTCAAGATTATTTTAAGGCATATGAATACTTTGAACGTTCTGCAGATTATGATTTTCCACCTGCTTATTACATTATGGGTATAATGTATTATGATGGTGCAGGTGTAAAACAAAACAATAAAAAAGCATATGAGCTATGTAAAAAAGCCATTGATAAAGGCTATAAAACAAGTGCCATTATATTAGACCATGATAATAAAACCATTATAGTTAAATAATATTTTGTATCTGCTCCCTAATTCTATCTATTTCTGCTTTTGAATTAACAACAGTTGTAATTATACTATGGGTAGAGCTTTTAGAAGCTATAGTATTTAATTCTCTGTTTATTTCTTGGCTTAAAAAATCTAACTTTTTACCAGCAGGAAATTCGTTTACCATAATATTTTTAAACTGTTCTATGTGGGATTTAAGCCTTATTATTTCTTCAGTAATATCTGCTTTTTCTCCCATAATAGATGCTTCTTGTATAATACGTTCTTCATATATATTATCAACACCTATTTCTTCCATACGTTTTATAAATTTGTTTTTCCATATTTCAAATATATTTTCTTTTTCTTTTTCAATTAATAAAACATTATTGCTTAAATTATCTAGGCGAAATAAAATATCTTCTTCTAGTGCATCCCCTTCTTTTGCTCTCATAATATCAAGTTGTTTAGCACATTTTATTAAAGCATTTAAAGTGGCAGTTTCAAGTTCTTCTTCAATACTGTTATCGTTATTAAAATCTAACACATCAGGCATACGTAAAAAATGGTCTAGTTTAGGTTTATCTTCTATTCCTGCTTTTTCAGAAATTAAAGTAAATAGATTTCTATACTCATCTATTAAATTTAAATGTATAGTAGGGTGTTTTGTAACACTATGAATGTTTATATCTATTCTAACATCAATTTTCCCACGAATTAAAATATCTTGTAACTGTTTTCTTGAAGAAATCTCAAGGGTAGAAACAGTTTTCGGAAGCCTGAAATTAATATCAAAATATTTTGAATTAATAGCTTTTATTTCAATAAATATATCGTATGAGTCTGAAGAAGTAGTATATTTTCCAAACCCTGTCATACTTTTTACCATAATACCCCCAAATATTAAATGATTTTTATTATCAAAATAATCTAGCTTATATTACAAAAAAAATCAAGTTATCTTTACATAAGTTTAATAGGTTTTAATATTAGTGAAACTTCTTGCAATAAATTATTACTTATTATATAATGCAAAAAAACTTAAGGAGTAAAATATGGTGTTTTTAGCTTCAATTGTTATTTTAGTTATAATAGTTTTATATATTCTACTTAAAAGTGTTTATATTTTAGATGAATATGAAAAGGCTGTTGTATTACGTCTTGGCCGTTATGTGGGAGTAAGAGGCCCTGGTTTAATCTTATTAATCCCTATACTTGAAACAATGCGTAGGGTAAATACTCAAATATTTGTTATGGATGTTCCACCACAAGATATTATGACAAAGGACAATGTTTCTGTTAAAGTTAATGCAGTTGTTTATTATAGAATAGTTGTTCCTGAAAAAGCAGTATTAGTGGTTGATGATGTTTATGCCTCTACAAGTTTAATTTCTCAAACTACATTAAGAAGTGTAGCTGGTCAATTTGAACTTGATGATTTATTATCAAGCAGGGAAAAAATTAACCAAGAAATGCAGAAAATTATTGATACGCAAACAGATACTTGGGGTGTAAAAATCATATCTGTTGAGTTAAAACATATTGACTTATCTCCAGAAATGCAAAAAGCTATGGGTCGTCAGGCAGAATCAGAAAGGGAAAGACGTGCTAAAATTATTTTAGCAGAAGGTGAACTTCAAGCTGCAGAAAAATTAGCAGAAGCATCACGTATTATGGGAGATAACCCAGTAACATTACAAATCCGTTATTTACAAACATTATCAGAGATAACTTCAAAAGATAATAAATCTACAATTATACCAATACCTATTGATTTAGTTCAAAGTGTTGTAAATAATCTAAAAAAATAAATAAAAACCCCTTAAACATAATAGTTTAAGGGGTAATTTTTTGAGGCAGTATGAGTAATATATTAATTGGTGTAACAGGTGGTATATCCTGTTATAAAACAGCTTATCTTGTAAGAGAGTTTATTAAACATGGTCATGAAGTAAAAGTAATGATGACAAAAAATGCAGAATCTTTTATAGGTTATACAACATTTGAAGCCTTAACTCATAATAGTGTGTTAAGAGATGGTTTTGCACCAACATTTATTAGTCATATAGATTATGCGTCTTGGGCAGATATTTGTATAATCGCACCGGCAACAGCTAATACCATTGGTAAAATTAATCACGGTATAGCAGATAATGAACTACTTTCAACAGTTTTAGCCTTAAAGTGTCCGTTAGTTTTAGCCCCTGCTAATATGTATAATAATGTAGCAGTGCAAAATAATATAAACAGCTTAAAAGAAAAGGGTGTTTATGTTATTAATGTGGAAAATGGTTTACTTGCCTGTAATGTGGAAGGGCAGGGCAAAATGGCAGAGCCTAATGTAATATTTAATGAAGCAATGAAAATATTAGGTGGTATTGATAATAATCAGGTAAAAATAGAAAACAATTTACTAGAAGGGCTAAATATATTAATAACAGCAGGTCCCACAAAAGAATATATTGACCCTGTAAGGTATATAACAAATAAATCCAGTGGTAAAATGGGTTATGCCTGTGCAGAAGAAGCATATAAAATGGGTGCAAATGTTACTCTTATTTCAGGTGAAGTTAGTTTAAAAACAAGTGTATCAAATGTGGAATATGTAGTAAGTGCGGAAGAAATGTATAATGCTTTTTTAAAACATTTTGAAAAAGCAGATATTATTATTATGGCAGCTGCTGTATCAGATTATACAGTAAAAGATATAAGCGAAACAAAAATCAAAAAAAATAATGATACACTAGAGCTTTCTTTAACAAAAACAAAAGATATTTTAAGTTATGCAGGCAACCATAAACGAAAAAACCAAATATTAACCGGTTTTGCAGCAGAAACAAACAATATGGAAACATATGCAAAAAATAAATTAGAGAAAAAAAATGCAGATATAATAGCTGCCAACGATGTATCAAGACAAGATATCGGTTTTGATAGTGATAATAACGAAATGACATTGTATTTCAAAAACGGAGAAATAAAAAATACAGGTAAACAAAGTAAAAAAGAAATAGCACAGATTATATTGACGGAGTGTGCTATATTATATAATAATTTCGGTTAAACCTATTAGCCCACTACTGCGTTGTTATTGTTTTTTTACTAAGTCAAATATTAATTATAAGGGGAACAGGTTCCCCCTATATACCCCCTAAAGCAAAAATATTTTATTCACCATAAAATATTTTTATAACTTCTATTAATGAAGATATAAAATTATTGTTTACTAAGAAATCTAAAACAGTCATACAAAACTATCAATACATTACTGTCTTTTCTGAGCCTTGTGCGAAGAGTCTAAAAGAATTTATTAATAAAAAGATATATCTACTATGAATTATATTATTTTCATTTTTTAATATATTAATAAAATCATTTTTAGTAGGTTGGCTATCATCATCACAAAAAACTTCTTGTCCTTCATTAAAAAGACTACGGTAAAGGCTACAATTATTTGATGATAATGGAAGTTCATTTAATGTATAACTAACTCTATAATTTGTTAAAATATGTTTTCCCACAAACTTATCTAATGGGTTTTCTTCTATTGGTTTATTATTATCTCCATTAGTGCCATTATTCTGTCAATTTTTTTCTATTTGGTTATATTTACTTGTTGATGTATTATTATCATTACTACAAGATATTAAAAATAACATACATAATAATAGCAACAAATTAATTAAAAATACTTTTTTCATAGATTTTCTCCATATAAAAAAATATCATAATAAAATTCTAGTTGTTAACTATGAATTGGATGATAGATATATTAACAAAGTTAAGTATAAACTTTGTATGAAATTATATTTTTTATTGAAATTAATAATTTTTACTGATAATATAGTGAAAATTATATTAAAAGGAAAACTATTATGAAAAAAATAATTACATTATTAGTTGTAGTAGCTGTTTTAGGTGTATTAACTGTTAGTTTAGCTGGTGGTTATATTTATGCTTCATCTAAAGAATTTTTAAACAATAAACTTATTACTAAAGAAATAACTATTGAAAAAGGCCATAGTTATGCAGAATTATATAAAGATTTATTTGATAATGTATCCACCCCTTTAGGTTTTGATATCTATTTAAAAAGGGTTGTGAAACTACCACAAAATATGAAATTTGGTTACTATTATGCTGATAACATAACATATAGTCAGTTAATACATAATATAAAAAATGGTATTCAAACTACCATAAAAGTAACAGTTCCTGAAGGGTTTAATTTATTTGATATTGCAAACGCTGTTGATAAAGCAGGGATTACAAAACGTGATGACTTTTTAAGTGCTGTATTTAATAAAAATATTGTGAAAGAAGTTACAGGGCAAGACTACACAAGCCTTGAAGGGTTTTTATTTCCTGGCACATATTTCTTCCCAAAAAATGCCAGCCCAAAAGTTATTGTAAATACCATGTATGGTGATTTCAAAAAAAATCTCCCTGCTAATTTTAAGGAGAAAGTAGCAGCCCACGGGCTTTCAGAATATGAGGCTATTATTTTAGCATCTATTGTGCAAAAAGAAACGTATAATATTATTGAAGCACCTGTTGTAGCATCTGTTTATTATAATAGATTAAATATTGATATGATTTTACAGGCAGACCCTACTATTTTATACGGTAAATTTTTAAGGGGTCATTATGAAATAAATATTTCTAAACAAGATTTAAGAGATGAAACAAACAGGTATAACACATATAAACGTAAAGGGCTTACTCCTACGCCAATATGTAATCCGTCATTAATAGCTTTAGAAGCTGTTGCAAACCCTGCTAATACAAAATATTTGTTTTTTGTAGCAAGTAAAGACGGCGAACATTTATTTTCAGAAACTTATGATATCCATAGAAGATATGTAAATGAGCATCAAAAAAATAGATAATATTGCAGCTGGTATAGATATTGGTAGTAATTCTATAAGGCTACTAATAGCTGAAGTTGTAGATAAGAAAATAAAAAATATAATATACCAAGAAAAGGCAACAACACGACTTGCTACAAATATTAATAATACTTCTATGATTGCTGAAAAGCCTTTTGAAAACTCTATTAATGTATTAAAAGAGTTTAAGAAAGCCATAGAAAAATATAATGTAGAAAAAGTATTAACTGTGGCTACAAGTGCTGTTCGTGAAGCAAAAAATGGTAGCGATTTTATTAATGCAGCAAAAGAAGTAGGTATTAATATTTCCCTCATTTCAGGTAGTGAAGAAGGTATGCTAGAGTATGACGGAGTATGCTCTGGTTTTGAAATAAGCAGCTACCCATTAATATTTGATGTAGGTGGTGGTTCTTCTGAAATTATATATAAAACCGAAAATAATATTCATACAGAAAGCCATAAAATTGGTGTCGTTAAAATGGCTGATATGTTTGATTTTACAAATAATTCATCAAATAATTTAGAACAGTGTAAAAACTATATATCAGAATTTTTTAAGGATGTATTTATCCCTAATAATATTAACTCGTTTATTGCAACAGCTGGCACAGCTACCACTTTAGCAGCCATTGATATGCAAATGACTGAATACGATTATAAACTTGTAAATGGGTATAAAATAAGTAAATCTAAAGTTATAGATATTTTAAATTTAGTATATAATACCCCATATAATAAACGTCTTTTAATAAAAGGTATGGATAAAGGCAGGGAAGATTTAATTATTCCTGGCACATTAATTATTTTAGATATATTAAATAAAACTAAATTAGATACCATAACAGTTTCTGATTTTGGTTTACGTGAGGGTGCAGTTGTTAGGGCCGCAGGTTATTAGTTTTATTGCAACTCCTTTAGTTGCAGGGGTTGTAGGCTATATTACAAATAAAATTGCTATAAAAATGTTGTTTAGACCTTATGAACCAAAGTGGTACACTCTTGGGTGGCAGGGTATTGTTCCTAAAACACGTCCTAAACTTGCAAATAAAATATCTGAAATTGTAGGGCAAAAATTACTAGCCCATGATGATTTTTTATATGCTATTGAAAATAACCAAATAAAACAATCTATTAATGATATTATTTTACATAAATTAGAAGAGCTTTCCACAAAAGATATTTATGCCATAATAAGGCTTATGTCATTGGAAGATAAAATTATTGCTAATAAAGAAGTAATAAATAACACTATAAATAATATTATTTATATGTTTATAGATTCTATGCTTGAAAAACAAGTGGATATCACAAAATTACAGCAACCTGTATTAAAATTAATAGAAAATTTTCATATAGAAGAAGCCTTATTACAGGAAGTAGATGTATATATAAGCAATATTATAAATAATGATAAAACATTAAAAGATATACTACCTGAAAGCATATTATCACAAAAAGGTAAATTAATAGACCATTTAACAGATATTGTTATGGAAAATATCCGTATTTTAGGTAAAAATAATAATATTAAGGCTACTCTTACTGTAAAATTAATTGAATTTAAAAATAAAATGATTTCATCTGCTTCTGGAGTTGATGTATTAAAAGCAGGGTTTATATCCATGTTTATAAGCGATGAAAAAATAACAAATGTAGTAGCAGAAGAACTTCCTAAAATTACAAATGATTTATCTAAAAACCAAAATATTCGTGGCAATATTTATAATTCCATTAATAAAGAAATAGATGCTTTCTTAAATAAAAATATGCTAGAAATTGTAAAACCTTTAGGTATAAATAGTAAAAACGAAGCACTACGTTATATTAAAGAAAATATTGTAGATAAATTTAATATAAAAAATAAATTAGTGGCTTTAATAATAGATAAGTTATATGTTTATAATAACTTAACTATAAAAGAAATATTATCCCTTATAAATATTGATATATCATCGTTTATAAAAATAGATGTAATGGATATTTTAAACAGCCCAAACTATAAAACAAATAAGGCTAATTTTATTAATAAGATTATTAATTTACTTCAAGATAATAAAATAAAAATATCTTCAGTTATTACAAATTTTGTTATTAAATTAATAAAAGGTAACTTAAAATATGCTCTTAATGCATTAAATATTGAAAAAATAGTAAAAGATAAAATAAACGCTTTACCACTGCCAGAGGTGGAAAATATATTATTTTCATTTATGAAAGAACATTTTAAATGGATTAATATACTTGGGTTTTTTATAGGGTTTATAATAGGGCTAATACAAGTAATAGTAGTTTTTATTACAGGTTAAGTTTTAGTTAATTATATTTTTCATTTGGTTTTTATACTCATCTTCTTTTATAGCACCACTTTTATATAAATGATTTATTTCATCATATTTTGTATTAAAAGTTTGTTCTTTTATGGCTTTATCAACATCTGTTTCGACAATTTCTTCTTTTTTATGGCCTTTTGCAAGTAAAAGACCTGCAACAATAAGGCATACAACAGCTATGGCAACTAAAATAATATTTATCATATTAAGACCCTTTTTTTAATTTAAATCATTTTAATCAAAACCACATATTATGTCAAGATGAAACATGTTGTGATTTTTTCC
>CALADT010000278.1 GCA_937890655.1 uncultured Mucispirillum sp.
AATTTCAGACGAGAGAGTTTAGCAATATGATTAATTTCTTTTGCGTCCATATCTATTCCTTTTATTTTTTTAGCAATCTATTATACATAATTTTTTTTATAAATTAAAGAGTATATTTACCTGTAAAACCAAAATCTTACTTTTTTCTCTTTATCTCCTGCTGGGAAAAACCTTAATTTATTATCAAAAAATAAATATTTCCTATATATGTGTTTTTGGTGAGAAAATGTTTCAAAACTATATTTGCCGTGATATGCTCCCATTCCACTACTTCCTACACCACCAAATGGTGCGTTGCTGTTGGATATATGAACAACAGTATCGTTTATGGCACCACTACCAAATGATATATTTTCTATTATCTTTTTAGCAAATTTTTTATTATTGGAAAAAATATAAAGGGCTAGTGCTTTTTCTTTTTCTTTTAATATGGGAATAATGTCATCAAGATTTGTATATTCTATAATAGGTAAAATTGGGGCAAATATTTCTTCGTGCATAATTCTATCAGTAAATGATACATTATCCATAATAGTCATATCTATTTTTAACTCTGCTTGGTTTATAATACCACCAAAGATAACTTTTGAAGCATCTAAAAGCCTTAATATACGTTCAAAATGTTTTTTAGATATAATTTTTGGGAAATCTTAAGTGATTTACCCCATATGATTTTTTTAGCTGCATCTTTTATATTACAATCAGCATCAATTATACAAGGGCTTTTACCACCAAGCTCTAATGTTACAGGGGTTAAGTTAGCACTTGCAGATTTCATTATAATTTTACCTACATTTTGGTTACCTGTAAAAAATATATAATCAAACCGTTCCCTTAAAATAGCAGCACCTGTAACAGCATCTCCACGGACAGCATAAATATAATCTTCTGGAAAAGTTTCATTAATCATACGGGCAATAACACGGGAAGTGTTTTCAGAATATTCAGATAGTTTTAAAACAGCACAGTTACCTGCTGCAATAGCTGCAATAAGTGGTGCCATAGTTAAATAAAATGGGTAATTCCATGGAGAAATAATCAAAACCACACCATATGGGTCGTTATAAATTTCACTTTTTGCTGGCATTAATGTTAGTGGCACTTTTACTTTTTTTGGTTTTGCTAGCTTTTTTATATTTTTAATATAATAATTTATTTCTTCCTGCACAATACCTGTTTCTGTCATAACTGATTCAAATGATGACTTGCCTAAATCATCATTTAGTGCTTGAATAATTTTTTCATCATTTTCTAACAATACTTTTTTAAGTAATTTTAATTGCTTTATTCTAAAATTAATATCTAAAGTTTCCCCTGTATAAAAATAATCACGCATTGGTTCTGCTAATTCTTTCATAAATACCCCTAAACTAAAAGATTACGCATTATAAGTTAATATAATTAAATAATCAAGTTTTATATATTTTTATACCATATGCTTTTTACATAATATTTTTATATTTACAAGTATATTTCATATATGATATAAATAATAATACTTTTTAGGACTGTTTATAGATAACTATACTCTTAAAATAATTATTCTTGTATTATGTATATTTCTATTTTCAAAGTTTTTTATGAAAAAGATAATAATATTAATCACAAAATTTTTACTTAATAAAAAAAATAAAAAAAACAATAAAAATAATATGGAAGATAATATGAAAGATATTAATAATAATTTATTAAATAATATTGATGAAAATAATAGCACTACATCCATGCACAATAATAATACTCCATTAGATAGTAGCCAAAATAGATACAATATAGTTGTAGATTACGAAAAAGATACTTCCCAGCAACCCATATTTATAGAGCATGAAAAACATCATTTAGATACTCTTTATAAAAAAATAAAACAAACTAATGATGGTAAAACCATTGTTTATGGTAAAAATAATATTATAAAAGATAATATAACTGAAAATATGTATGTTTTCTTAAATGATAATGGTATATATAACATTAATAACAAAGATAGTGATTACATTTTATTTTTCTTAAGCCGTATTACAAACAAAAATAATGAAATAGTATATGAAAAAGCAACAAATAATATGTTTAATCATTTTTTTTACTATACTTATATTAATACTTATGAAAACATAAGAAACCTTGAATATTATTACTATGATACAGCTATTATTTACGAATTTGAAATTCAAAATTGGAAGTTCAAATGGTATTATACAGGAGATGAAAATTTTATTGCAGTTCATTGTGGTGCTATTGTATATTTAAATTTTTTAGAAACATTTTTTAATAATTACTGTCCATTTGATTTTGATATAAAAAACTGTAATAACATATATTCATTTATGCAAAATGCTTATATAGAAAAAACAATAACAACTACATCAGCAGTGAAACATATAAATGAAATATCTAGTATAAGAAATGAAAAACCACATATTATCCTTATAAATAATAATGAAGATGCAGTAAAAAATACTAACTACGCTTTAAATGTTTTAGGTATAACATGTTATGATATTGATAATATATCTATTACAAATAATAATTATTTCATTATAGAACTTAAAATTAATAATAAAGGGCAGATTAATGAAAATAATGATAGTCTATATAAAAACCCTGTTCAAGATACCTGTGCTTTTAGTATAAATATACAAGAAACTCCTATATTTATTATTTATTATAAAGATATGGAGTTAAATATATTACAAAAACAAATCCATGAGTATTTTAGTAATTATAACATACCTGCTGTAATGAATTTTAATAATAATAATATTTCCATTATTTCATACGGGTTATTATATACAAACCTTATTCGTATTGAAATAGTTAAACATGAAAGCATAATAAATAATGAGATATATTTTTTATTTGGATGCATAGAACAGCTTATAAAATACATACCAGATATGGTAAAAAATAAGAGTATGCTTAATACAACAGGAGATGAAATTGAAAAAATAGTAGTTGGATATATTGATAAACAACAAATTTATAACAACCCAAAACATAAAAATTTAGAACTTAAAATCAAAGGTTTTAAACACATTATAAATAATTATATATATGAACCATTTGATAGTGCAGATATGCTTGATATTGTATCCACAAACCATAACTACCCATTTAACATAGTTATAGAACATAACTATAAATATAGACAAATAAATATTTTAATTTTAAAAGATTTATCATCATTTGATGGAATAAACTATAACGATAATATATTTTTTACATCATATAATAATTTCATAAACCAACTTAAAAATAAATATGATAATTTTCAAGAAATAGAAGAAACAAATACTTATGGTATAATAGAATTTACATTATTTGAAGATTAGTAAAGGTATGATTATTAAATTAAAAAAAATTATTTTAATATAATTTTTTAGATAGCTATTTGTAACATAAAAAAAATGGCTGTTTTTTACAGCCATTTATATTTTTAATTAATCATTATTATTTTAATGCCCGCATTGCATTTAATAAGGCAAGTAAAGCAACACCAACATCTCCAAAAACTGCTTCCCACATGGTAGCTACACCAAAAAGACCTAGTATTATAAACATTACTTTTATTACTAATGCAAATATAATATTCTGCCATATAATAACTTTTGTTTTTTTAGCAGTTTTTACAGCCTGAACTATTTTCATTAATGAATCATTCATAATAACTACATCGGCTGTTTCAATAGCAGCATCACTACCTGCTGCACCCATAGATATACCCACATCTGCCATAGCTAAAACAGGTGCATCATTTATACCATCACCTACATATACACTTCTGCCTTCCTGTTTATATTTACTAGAAAATTCTTTAAATTTATCTGCCTTGTCTGCTGGAAGTAAATCATAATAATATTCATCAATACCTATTTTATTTATCATAGATTCAACAGCATGCTGGTTATCCCCTGTAAATACTGCAAGATGTTTTATGCCTGCATGTTTTAATTCTTTAAGGGCGTTAATGGTATCATCTTTTAATACATCACTTATAATAATATAGCCTGCATATTCTCTATTTATAACCACATGGGCAACACTGCCTTTAACACCGCACACATCACTGCTATGGTTTATGTCTGCATAATGGAGCATATTATCATTACCCACAATAATAACCATACCATTACTTTTTACCTTAATACCCCTGCCACTTACTTCTTCATACTCATCAATAGTACAATTTATATCCCCTGCATATTCCACAATGGATTTTGCTATAGGGTGGTTTGAGTTTTTCTCTGCTACAGCTGCATATTTTATAATATCTTCTTTAGAATAATTACTTAATGATACAACTTCTGTTACATTAAATACCCCTTTAGTTAATGTGCCTGTTTTATCAAAACCTATGGATGCTACATTTGATAATGCTTCTAAATAGTTGGCACCTTTTATTAAAATCCCTTTTCTTGAAGCACCGCCTATTCCACCAAAATAACCTAAAGGAACACTTATTATTAAAGCACACGGGCATGATACAACAAGGGCAACTAATGCTCTATATAACCAATCGCTAAATGTTCCCATATTTAATAATGGCGGTATAACTGCAATCATTAACGCTATAAAAAATACAGCAGGTGTATAATAAGCAGCAAATTTAGTTATAAAACTTTCTGTTTTAGATTTATTAGCAGCAGCATTTTCCACTAATTCTAGAATTTTAGAAGCAGAACTATCTGCAAAACTTTTTTCTACTTTTACTTCTAATATACCTGTTAAGTTAATAACTCCTGATAATACTTTATCCCCAACATCTACCCCACGTGGGACAGATTCTCCTGTTAAAGCTCTTGTATCAAGGGAAGATCTACCTTTTATAATAACACCATCAAGGGCTACTTTTTCCCCTGCTCTTATGATTATTGTTTCCCCTATTTCAACTTCTTCTGGAGAAAGAGTTATTTCTTCTCCATTACGTAAAACAACAGCCGTATCAGGCCTTATGGCAAGTAATGATTTTATTGAACGCCTGCTTCTATGAACTGCTAAATCTTGAAAAAACTCTCCAGCTCTATAAAATATCATAACCCCTACTGCTTCTGCATAACTGCCTATTACCCATGCTGCAATAGTGGCAAATGTCATAAGAAAGTTTTCATCAAATATTTTACCTTTTATTATATTTTTATATGATTTTACTATTACATCTTTACCTGCAACTATATAAACTACTGCTAAAACTATTAAACCTATATAAATTGATGAAAAAGCAGAAAGAAAATAAGAGCCAAACCCAAAACCTACTAAAAGTAACCCTAATATTGTAAGCTCTTTTTTTACATTAAATTCTTCCTCTATATCTTTTTCACTTTTTTCTACTTTTACACTATCTTCTATTGATGAAACAGTTTTTTTAACTGCGTTTATATCATCGGTATCAATAATAAGTGTTTTTGTGGCAAATACCACTTTTGCATCACGAACACAGCTTAGTTTTTTTACACCGTCCTCGATTAATGATGCACAATTTGGACAATCAAGATTAGTAAGTTTATATTTTTCCATATGTTCCTCGTTTATACTCCCATTTTTAAATTATCTTTTTTCATTAATATGTTCTAAACCCATTAACAATATTCCTGTAATGTGGTCATCATCTAAACTATAATATACGTTTTTGCCAACCTGTCTTGATTTCACAATACCCATTTGCCTTAAATAACGTAACTGCTGGGATACTGTGGACTGTTTTAAAGACAACACAAGGCATATATCATGCACACAAAGTTCCACCTCCTTTAAAGTAAATAATATTTTTATACGAGTAGAATCTGCAAATACTTTATAAAAAAGCTCCAATGACACCATACTATATTCTGATGGCAGACTATTTTTTGCAGCGTTTACTCCTTCGTTATCAATTATTTTATCCATTTTGCACCTTTTAATATAATAATATTAACAACATCATTTCATCATATCATTATACGATGATATATAAACTTAAAAGTTAGACTTGTCAAGTAGAAAAAAAAAGAGTATAGTAAATTTATGAGTGAAAAAATTAATATATTAATCGTCGAAGACGAAATCAAAGTTGCAGAAACAATTAAGTCTTACTTAGAAAAGGAAGGCTTTAATGCTTCTTTTGCTATTTTAGGCTCTGCTGCTGTAAATATTTTAAACGAAAAGAGCTTTAATTTAATTATTCTTGACCTTATGCTTCCTGATATGTCTGGGGAAGAAATATGTAAAATGGTTAGGAAAACAAGCGATGTGCCTATAATCGTATTAACTGCAAAAAGTAGTGAAGATTCTAAGGTAAACGTTTTAAATACCGGTGCAGATGACTATTTAATTAAACCTGTATCTCCTAGAGAGCTTGTAGCAAGAGTAAAAGCAGTACTTCGCCGTTCTGGGCTTTTCAGTGAAAATACGGCTATTGTGTATAATGATGGATTATCTATTGATTTTAATTCAAGAACAGTTAAGAAAAATGATGATGAAATCACACTTACTCCAAATGAGTATAAACTACTTAAGTTTTTAGCTCAAAATGCTGGTAGATATTTCTCCCGGGAGGATTTAATAGAAGGAGCTATCGGCACTAAATATGATGGTTATGATAGAGCGGTGGATTCTCACATTAAAAACTTGCGTCAAAAAATTGAAGATAACCCTAAAAACCCAAAATATATAGTTACACAATATGGGGTAGGTTATAAGTTTGCTGGGACTAAAATATGAAATTAAGCATTAAAAAGCAATTTCTACTGCTTTTTTTGCTTGTTATATTTATATCTTTAACTCTGCTGTCCTTTATACTTAGGACAACAGTGGATAACTGTTTTTATGATTATAAATGGGCAGAACAGAGTAAGATATTTGACCTTATTGTATCACGTTTAGAAACGTATTATGCAGAACATCAATCATGGGATGAGTTTAACGGCAACGAGCTAGGTAAACTTGCCATGAAAGAAGGCTGTTATTTTACACTTACAGATAACGATGATAACCTTATATGGACTTCAGAACATTTTATAAATAACCAAACAACCCATAAATATTGGCGAAATATATACCCTGTAAACTATCAAAACCAAATGCAGGGGAAAGTATATATAGGCCAGTTTACTGAAAATATATATACTCAAAACGATAGGCACTTTAAAGATACAGTGCTTTTATATATTATAGTTTCATTAATTACAGCTATATTATTAGTATTTCCTTTTGTGATTATTATTTCACATAGGCTTTCAAAACCTATTTTATCACTTAAAAATCAAGCTGAAAGCATGATAGAAGGTGATTTAAATAGTGAGATTACAACTACTTCTTATACTGCAGAAATTGTAAAACTATCACAATCTCTTGAAAGGTTAAGAAAATCTTTATTACAGCAGGAAGAGTTACGCAGACAGCTGGCATCAAATATTTCCCATGAATTAAGAACACCATTAAATGTATTACAAAACCAGCTAGAAGCTATAATTGACGGTATTTTTGAAGCAAGTTCGGAACGGCTTGATGGTATATTACAGGAAGTAGTTAGGCTTACAAGTTTAGTTGCAGAGCTTGAAAATATTTCTGCCATAGAGTCTACTGATTTTATACCGGAAATAAAAGATGTAAAACTTGCCCATGCTGTTGAAAATGTATGCACTACTTTTGAAGCAGCTTTCCAAAGAAAAGGTATAGACTTAAATGTTAATATTAAAAAAGGCATAATAGTAAAAGCACAAGAAGATAAACTTAAACAGCTTATTATTAATATAATATCAAACGCACTAAAATATACAGATAAAGGTAGTGTAACTGTTTCCACATATATGCAGGATGACCACGCAGTTTTTGAAGTAAAAGATAGTGGTGTGGGCTTAACAGATGATGATAAAGAAAAGATTTTTGAACGCTTTTACAGGGTAGAAAAATCACGTAATAGAAATACAGGTGGTGCAGGGCTTGGGCTTTCCATTGTAAAAACTATTGCAGATGCTCACTTATGGAAAATAGAAGTGGAAAGCGACGGAGTTTCAGGCACTACATTTAGGGTTCATTTTTAAAATTTACTATTTTTTAAATTAAAGAATCACTTTCATACTCTACTATTGAAAATAAACACTTTTCCCACTCAGCCGTCTATTATGAACGAAAAGTCTTTTTCGGTTAAATATTATATAAAAAGTGGAGATATTATCCTCTTTCTTACTTTCCTATAATAATACAAAAATATTTTATTTACTATAATATATTTTAATAAGTTTAAAAAGTCCCATACATGTTTTTAATTTTTATAACTTATACACTTTACTATATTTAATTTAAAAATAATTTTTCTATAAATACTCTCATCTCTAAATTAATATAAAAAGTCTAAAAGAAAAGTTTTACCAGTTTTATTAGATTCTAGAACAAGACTATTTTGCAAAGGTTTATATTTTTAGTATTAATGAAAAATAAAATATATAATAAAAAAGGGCTCTCATAGGAGAGCCTTTATATATATAATGAATTATAATTAATCCATTGTTGGTTTTGGAGTATTAACTTGAGAAGGTGGAAGAATAGGATACTCTATTTTTGGCATTTCACCAGTTGTAGCTTTTAAGAAAGCAACAATTTGGTCAACTTCTTCATTAGTTAATTCAATACCTAATTGAGCAGAACTCATAACTGCTACTGCTTCTCTTAAATCCCATACAATACCTGAATGGAAATATGGAGCAGTGTATTCAATGTTTCTTAAAGTTGGTGCTTTGAAAGCAAATTGGTCTTCTTCAGTAGCTTCTTTTAATACTGCACTACGACCTTTATCACCAGCTAAAAGACGTTCGTTTTCTGTGCCTACAACTTGGAATTGGTGGTAACCATCACTTGTTAAGTTAATACCAGCATGACAAGATGTGCAACCTTTATCCATATAAACTTTTAAACCTTGTTTTTCCATATCGTTAAGAGCAGCACTATCGCCTCTTAAAAATTTGTCAAATTTAGAATTTGGAGTAAGAAGTGTAGCTTCAAAAACTTCAATAGCACTTGCTACATTATCGAATGTAACAGGGTCATTTTGTCCAGGGAATGCAGCTTTAAAGTATTCTACATATTCAGGAATACTTTTTAATACTTCAATAACGTATTCTGGAGTAGCTGCCATTTCAACACCTGCTTGAATAGGACCTTTTGCTTGGCCTTTTAAGTCTGCTTCTCTACCATCCCAAAATTGAGCTGAGTTATAAACTGCGTTTAAAACTGTTGGTGCATTTCTTGGGCCTTGTTTCCAACCATGACCTGTTGATGTAGATTGGTAATCATCGCCACCATAAGATAAGTTATGGCAAGTGTTACAGCTAATAAGTTGGCTTTTAGAAAGACGTGGTTCAAAATAAAGCATTTTACCTAATTCGTATTTAGCATCAGTAGCTTCGTTGCCTTTTAACGCTTTATAACCTGCTTTACGGTCTAATGGAATTGCTTCAAAATATTCTCTTGCTTCTACAATAAGAGCATCTTCAGTTGGAGCAAGTTCATCTTTTGCAACTTGTTCTGTTGCTTTGCTTTCTACTGCTTCTGCTTTTACTGGAGTATCTTCTTCAGTAGTTGCTTGGTTATCTGCTTTTTTACAACCAACTAATGCTAATGCTAATATTAGTGATAGTGCTAATACATATACTTTTTTCATTGTTTTACCCTGTTTTTATTTATATATTATTAATACATACTTATGTAAGAAATTACCCGAACTTAAATTAAGCTCGGGTAATATAATTTATTTAAACTATCTATTAATAGTTTTCAGCTTTGATTTGGAAGAAAGCTTTAGGATGTTCACACACTGGGCAAACTTCTAATGCAGTTTCGCCAAAGTGTAAGTGACCGCAGTTAGCACACTGCCATACAACTTTTTCTGCTCTTTTGAATACTTTTTGTTCTTTAACGTTGTCAAGAAGTTTTAAATATCTAGCTTCGTGTTCTTTTTCGATTTTACCAACTTCCTCGAAAAGATATGCTATTTTAGCAAAACCTTCTTCTTTTGCAGTTTTAGCAAAACCTGCATACATGTCAGTCCATTCATAGTGTTCGCCATCAGCTGCGTCTTTTAAATTCACTTCAGTTGTTGGCACTTGACCGTCGTGAAGAAGTTTGAACCATAACTTTGCATGTTCTTTCTCGTTATTAGCTGTTTCTTCGAAAATATCAGCTATTTGATTGTAACCTTCAGCTTTTGCTTTGCTTGCGTAATATGTGTATTTATTACGAGCTTGAGACTCACCTGCAAATGCAGTTTGAAGATTTTGTTCAGTTTTAGAACCTTTTAATTCCATTTTATCACTCCTTAATTATCCCTATTTTTGCACATGGGACATATTGTTTTAAAAATAATTTCATGGCCTGTTATTTCCATGCCAGTTTTCTTTGCAACATAAGCATCAATATCTGGTAAATCGTCTACATGTATATCTTCCAAATGACCACACACGCTACATACTGCATGGTAATGTGGAGTCATAACACAATCAAACCTATCCGGTTGATTTGGAATAGTTACTCTGCATATATCACCGTTATCTGATAACTGCTGTAAGTTCCTATACACTGTCCCTAAACTTAACTGCGGGTTATCTTTCTTTAAATGATTATACACAAACTCTGCAGTAGGATGCACTTGATTTTCCATTACTGTCTGATAAATAAGCTCACGCTGGCGGGAATATTTTATTATTGCCATATTGCCTCCAGAGATATTGTTTATTACTACCATAATAGTAATAATTCTTATTACTATATTATTATTTGTTTGTCAAATACTTTTTTTATTTTTTTAAAATATTATTTTATCTATACATTATTTCTATATATATTAATAAGTTATATATTACAAAACTAGCAAAAATATTCGTTATAACCATATTTTTTAAAAATTTTATACTTACTATATTGAAGGCACAATGTAATTGATTTACATTAATCTATAATAATTTATTAAAAAATCAACATATGATATTATATAATACATATTTTATTACATATTATAAATAATATTTTACTTGCAAAATTATTAATAAAATATTACATTACACTTTTACTTTTAAAATTAATACTTATATAAGGATGGATAGTAACTTGGCTAGAGATTATTATGAAGTGCTAGGGGTATCAAGAGATGCTTCTGAAGCAGAAATAAAAAAAGCATATAGGAAACTTGCTTTACAATATCACCCTGATAAAAACCCAGATGATAAAGACGCAGCAGAAAAATTTAGAGAAGCAACAGAAGCATATGATGTGCTTTCTGACCCTGATAAAAAATCTCAGTATGACAAATATGGCAGAGTAATGGATGATAGTATGGGTGGTTTTACTTCATCTTCTGGTAGTATGTTTGATGATTTACTTGGAGATGTTTTTGGGGATTTCTTTGGCACTTCCTCCTCAAGAAGAAATAAAAATAGGCCTATGAAAGGGCAATCTATTGAAATGTATGCTGATTTAACTTTTGAAGATTCATTTTTTGGTGTGGAAAAAGAATTAAAAGTGAAAAAAAGTGAAAACTGTAAACGATGTGATGGAACAGGTGCAGAACCAGGTGGTATGAAAACATGTGAAAAATGTAACGGTCAAGGTGTTTTTGTGCAACGTAATGGTATATTTGCCGTTCAAACTACATGCCCTGTATGTGGTGGTAGTGGTAAAATGATAAAAGACCCTTGTAATGATTGCAAAGGCTCAGGTAAACATACAGTTGAAAAAAATATAAAAGTAAAAATACCTGCTGGTGCAGATGATAGTATGATTATGAGAGTTACAGGGGAAGGTAATGCAGGAAGTAACGGCGGCCCATCTGGTGATTTATTACTTCATTTAAGAGTAAAAGAACATAAAATATTTAAAAGAAATGGTAACGATTTACATTTAACATTACCTATTACAATATTTGATGCTATTCTTGGTAAAGAATATGAAATAGAACTCCTTGACGGCACTAAAGAAGTAATAAAAGTAAAAGCAGGCACACAGTTTGGTGAACATATTGTATTAAAAGGAAAAGGCTTTCCGTCAGTAAATGGTTATAATATAGGTAATTTATATGTTGATTTAAATATATTAATACCTACTCACCTTACAAAAGAACAAAAAGAAACTTTTGAAAAACTCCGTGAAGAATCAAAAGAACATGATATGTTTAGCTCAAAACTTAAAAGCATATTAGAAAGATTTAAAGACTTTATTAACGGTAATAAATAAAATTAAGCCTTTGGTTATCCAAAGGCTTTTTTAATTCTTTCCTAACTATATTTTTATTATTAAATATATAATTGCAATTTTATATACTATATTTATTTTTATAAAATATACCTTAATTAAATTTTACCCTACATCTTACCACATACCTTTAAAAATATTATTATATCGTTTTGTTATTTCTTCATCCCCCTGCTGGTATAAAGGTGGTTCTATGATTATTTCACTGCCACCACCTAAAACACATTCCACAAAAACTAATTTTGCTTTTGATGAAATATCCTTATGTAAAAACATTAACCGTTTTGGTTCTAAATTATTACTTCTACAAGTATAAAGTGCTTCAATTAACATATCAGCATCATAGGAAAAGAAAAGCCTGCCACCATGTTTTAAGCTACGTTTTGCAAATAATACTAAATCTAATATATTCATAGTTACACAAAAACGTGCTTTATTGGCTATACTATCTTTAGCTGTTTTGCCTGTATTAATTTTTCTATATGGTGGGTTACACACTATACTATCATATAATGTAGATTTTGGCATGAGCCTTATATCATCATTAATAACCTTAATTCTATCTTCCATATTACATAATGAAACAGTCTGCTCTAAACACTTAAACATTTCTTCTTGTAATTCAATAGCCTCTATTTTACTACCATATATTTTTGATATTAAAACAGAGATTACACCACTACCACTACCTACATCTGCCACTAAGGATTTTGCTTTTGATTTTGTAAAGTATGCTAAAACAACAGAATCACAGCCAAAACGGAAACCATGCTCCTTTAACTGGCATATTTTTATATCATCAAAAATCATACTGTCATATGTATATTCCATACTTTACCTCATATATTTTATAAATTGTGTAGAAAATAAGTGATTTAAATGTTACTTGTAAAACATTTTAAGTTATTTATAGTAAAAAGTAAATAAACATATTCATAAAATTTTTATTATTATGTATCAAATTATTATAATTTATCCATTTTCCTTGAAATTATAGTTATAATTTTATTAAATACATTAATTTATTACATAAAACCTTATTTTATACTTTATATTTTAATATTTTTGCCTCATTTTTTAAGTCATATCATATAACTACAATCTTGACATTTACCATATTTATTTTAAATTATGTATTATGAAAACAAATAATATAATAAAAAATTTAAAAGAATTTTTTTACAAACTTACTCCACCATTTTATATTATTGCTTTAATGCTTGGGGTATTATCTATGTTAGCAATAATATTTTCCCCTATTGTTGAAAGAAAAACAAACGAATATTTTGTAAAAATTGATAATACAACTTTAAAGCTCCACGAATTATCCCAAACATTAGAAGATGTGAAAGCAAAAAACAAACAACAGCAGGATATAGTGCAAACAGTGTTAGCCTTAAAAGCAAGTAATGCAAAAAGGCTAACAAGTGCAGAACGTTTTGAGCTTGCTGGAATTATTGTAAAACAAGCAAGAATGCGTAATATAGACCCTATTTTGGTTGTAGCACAAATTCAAGTGGAAAGTAATTTTAGAAACCATGCTCTTTCTAATAAAGGTGCAAAAGGACTTATGCAACTTCTTCCAGATACTGCAAAATATATACAGAAAAAAACTAATGTTCATGTAAATGATATTAATAACCTTTATGACCCTGAAACAAATATTGCTTTAGGCACAGCTTATATGCACTATTTGCTGAAAAAAACAAATGGTAATATGGAATATGCTTTAATTGCTTATAATATGGGGCCTTCAAATATGTATAGAGCTATTAAAAAAAATAAGTTGCCACAATCATATAGTAATAAAGTGTTATCTGTATATAATAGCCTTTTATTAAAAATAAATAATACTAATGTGGCACAAAACTAATAGAAAAGGCAGTTTATAAACTGCCTTAAATTTTATTATCATTTAACTTTAACGTAGAGAAACTTGTATTGTAAATTCTCCAACATCTGTAACAAATGGCACGCAAATATATGGGGCATATTCCACTTCCTTAAAAAGCCTTGTGCCTTTACCTAAAACAAATGTAGGAGTGCTTAGTTTAAATGTAAACCCAAGCTCTGTTAGTTTTCCTTTTGCACTACCTGAAATCATATTAATAATTTCACCAATGGCGTCCATAACATCTTTATCTAAAAACTGTTTTTCTTCCATTATTAATGCTCCAGCCATTTTTTTGGCATCATCTTCACTAAGAGCAATAATAAACGCACCTTTTCTATCACCTGCCATGCGTATAACTGCTGATAAATGGTTTAAGTTAATATCATAATGATATACATAAGGCTTACCTTTTTTACATTCCACGTGGAAACACTGGTCAATCACATCAAGGACGCCAGTCATTACGCAGTTTAAATATTCTGCTTTCATGACGACACATTACTCCTTATACTTTAATTTAGCATACTGTTACATCATAGCCTGCTTTATTTAAGGCTATTACTAATTGTTCTATATGTTCTCTGCTTTTTGTTTCAAGCTCTAAATTTACTCTTGAAAAGCCAATAGGCAGGCCTGCACCGAACCTATCATGTTTTATATCTAAAATATTTGCACCTTCATCTGCAATAAATTTTGCAATATCTGCTAAAGACCCTGGAGAATCTTTAAGGTTTAGTGTGATTTCTAAAAACCTGCCTGAAGTGGACATACCTTTACTAATGATTCTTGAAATCATATTAATATCAATATTACCACCTGAAACTATTAGTATATTCTTTTTATCTTTATAGTCAATACTTCTTGATAAAAGTGCTGCAAGTGGTGCTGCCCCTGCCCCTTCTACCACAAGTTTTGCTCGCTCCATAAACTCTAGTATGGAGGCTGCTATATTATTTTCTGAAACTGTAACAATATCATCTAAATAAGAAGAACATATTTCAAAAGTAATATCCCCTGGAGTTTTTACAGAAATCCCTTCTGCTATAAAAGAGGCACCTGTTACCCTTACAACTCGTCTTTTACGCATGGAGGCCGTCATACCACTTACTGCTTCTGACTGAACGCCTATAATTTTTGTAGGGCTGTTTGTTTCTTTTAAATAAGCTGCAACACCTGAAGCAAGGCCACCGCCCCCTACTGGTATAATTATATTATCTGCACTATTTAATTCTTCTAATATTTCCACAGCTATGGTGCCTTGACCTGCTATAACATCAACATTATTAAATGGATGAATAAAATATAAATCACGTTCATGGGACAGTATTTCTGCCATAGTATAGGCATCATCATATGTATCCCCATGTAATATAACTTCTGCACCGTATTCTTTTGTATTATTAATTTTAACAAGTGGCGTATTAGTAGGCATAACAATAACAGCAGGCACACCTATTAGTTTTGCACTAAAAGCAACACCTTGTGCATGGTTGCCGGCACTTGCTGCAATAACACCTTTGCTACATTTTTGTTCATTACTTAATATAGCATTTAATGCACCACGAACTTTAAAAGAACCTGTTCGCTGTAAACTTTCTAACTTAAAATATATTTCTGCACCATAAATATCAGAAAATGATGTAGAATGGTATAAAGGTATATTTTTTACATAGGGAGATATACGTTTATAAGCCTGTTCAATTCTTTCTTTAAAGTTAGTTACCATAAAATACTTCCTTCTATTAGTGCATAATTATATTAGTATTATTATTTAATTTATCTATATCATTACTTTGTGGTTCATCTATTACCATATACTGTTTTAAAAGTGAAACTATATGGTCGTGGCCAAATTTCCTTGCATGGTCTAAAACATTTTCGCCGGCTTTATCTTTTAATGTAGTATCTGCCTTATTATCAAGTAATATTTTTGCCGTATTATATCTGCCACTTTCTGCAGCAAGCATTAAAGCTGTTAAGCCGTCACTATTTTGGCTATTAATATCTGCCCCATATTCTAAAAGCATAGATAAGGCTTGTTTATTACCGTTAATTGCTGCTTTCATTAAGGGAGTGCTACCATAATCATCTTTCATATTAATATCAGCACCATAATCTAATAACTTTGTTAATACATCAATATTACCGTCAAAAGCAGCAGAAGATACAGGTGTTTCTCCGTCTGTTCCTACCACATTCGTATCTGCACCTTTACTTAAAAAGTAGTTTACCATATTGCTGTTACCATATTTTGCAGCATACATTAAAGCAGTATGCCCCCACCTATCTTTAAAGTTAATATCTGCCCCTTTTTCAAGTATAATCTCCGCAATACTTGTATCATCACGGAAAGCAGAATACATAAGTGGCGTTCTGCCTGTAATATCAAAAATATCCACATTATCAGTAGACTCTATGGCTTTTATTATATCTTCTTTACTACCTGCTCTAAAGGCTTCAAATATAGGGTTATCGTTTGATACATATTGGGTATCATACTGGCTTAATGGCACTTCAAGTGGCCCTAAATCCCCTGTTAGCATATTTTGACTATTATTATCTGTTATATATTTTTTAACAGTATCAGGTATATATTTTACAACTTTTTCAGGTAGTTTTGGTATAACATATTTTTTTACCAAATTAAAATCAGTAAAATAAAGATAGGCAAAACCACCACCTAATAGCCCTATTAAAAATAATAAAAAGATTAAAAATTTTTTCATATTATACCATACCGTTTTATTATTTTATTATATTCTTATAATAAATCAACCATTAATTTTAATTATAGCAAAATATATGCCTGAATATTATAATTTTTGCATACTACTGTCCCAGTCTTTCATAACAGGGTCATAGCCTTGCTTTCTTACAGCATTGCAAAATTCTTCCACACTTCTATTATCTTCTATTTGGAATTGGCCTGCTTCTTCTTGAGATAGTGCATAACCTCCAGGCTCTGTTTTAGAACCTGCACTCATAATTGTTGCACCTAAATGGATTAGTTTATCTCTAAATTCTGCACTTTCCCTTGTGGAAATATTAATACCTGCATCATGGTTAAACATTCTATAAGCAAACATAAGTTGTAATAAAGTTTTATCATCTACACTATTTTCTACTTTATACTCCCCTGCTGCATTTCTTATTCTTGGAAATGATGCAGATATATGGCTTTTCCAAAATTTTTTACTTAAATACCTGCTGTGTAAACACATATAAAAAGTATCCACTCTATAATCTGCAAGCCCTAATAAAGCACCTAAACCTATAAAACGCATACCACTTTCTCCTGCTCGTTCTGGAGTTTCTAGCCTGTATAAATAATCAGACTTTGGCCCTGCAGGATGAAATTTAGGGTATAAGTGTTCTATATATGTTTCTTGGAACATAGTTAGCCCGTCTGCCCCTGCTAAATGTAGCATACTATATTCTTCTGATTTTAATGAAGGCACTTCTAAAGAAACAAGTGGAAAATAGTTGCTACATAGTTTTACAGCTTCTTGCAACATAGTAACAGAAAACTTTTTCATATTATCCCCTGTAACTAATATTACATTTTGGATATTATAACCTGCTACTATTTCTGCTTCCTTTTTTATTTCTTCCATAGAAAGTGCTACTCTAGGTATTTTATTACTTCTATTAAACCCACAATATACACAAGCATTAGTACAATAATTAGAAAGATAAATTGGGGCATATATTTTTATAGTTTTCCCAAACCTGCTTAAAGTAATATTTCTTGAAATATTTGCCATTTCTTCTAAATATAAACCTGCATTTGGGCTTAATAAGTATGCTAAATCATTATTATCTAATGTAGTTTTATTTAATGATTCTAAAACGCGTGATTTTGGCGTGTTATATATTAAATCATATACTCTATCATATGAGTATTCTTTTATAATATCATAAAAACTCATTATAAAATACCTTTTAATAACCCTTTTACAGGGCTTGAAGCCTGTGCATGACTACTTATTGGTGCCGGAACACTATCACGGCATAATTCTGCTGATTCAACAGCCTTTTTAAAGGCTTCTGCCATTAATACTGGGTTTTTAGCAACAGCTATGGCAGTATTAATTAAAACAGCATCAGCACCTATTTCTATGGCAGCAGCTGCATGGCTTGGAAGCCCAATACCTGCATCTACCACAACAGGCACAGTGGCATTTTCTATAATTATTTTTATCATTTCAATAGTAGTTAGCCCTTTATTTGTGCCAATAGGGGCAGCAAGTGGCATAACAGTTACACAACCTACATCTTCAAGATGTTTTGCTAGAACAGGGTCTGCATTTATATAAGGTAACACATTAAACCCTTCTTTTACCAAAACTTCTGCTGCTTTTAATGTTTCCACAGCATCTGGTAGTAAATGGTTTGGTTCTGGTGTAACTTCTAACTTAACCCATGGCTCACAACCTGCAGCTTTTGCAAGACGAGCAAGCCTTATGGCTTCTTCTGCATTGGAAGCACCTGATGTATTAGGCAAAAGCAGAAATTTATTTCTATCAATATGTGATAAAATATCATCTGCTGTATTATTAATATCTACTCGTCTTAAAGCTACTGTTACTATTTCAGCTCCTGATGAAATTAATGATTGTTCCATAATAGTTGATGATTGAAATTTACCTGTTCCAACCATTAACCTGCTTTTAAACTCTCTACCTGCTATTTTTAATTTATTCATATATTCCTCAATTAATCATATTAAATAATTACAAATGTAATACAAGAAGATAAAATTGTCATTATATTTTTATAAAATCTACTATATAAACTACATTATGAAATAACCCCCTTGAAAATTAAGGGGGTTTTTATTTTATTTATTCATCAATATCCATACTTTTTGTTCGTTTATCTTTTATATAAACTTGTTTAATATTAGGAGCACGAGGATCTCGTCTTTCTTCTATATCAAAAAGTTTAATGGCTTTTACTAAATCTTTTAGTTTTGCATAGCCATAATTTCGTGAGTCAAATTCTGGGGATTGTTTAATAATATGTTGGCCAACCTCCCCTAAGAAAGCATAACCACTTTCATCCATTGATGACATAACAGCAGAACGTAGTAAATTTACAAGCCTTGTATCCATTTTAAGTTCGTTAGTGGTATATTGTTTTACATGCTGTTTTGTGTTTTTACTATCATCGCTTTCGCTGTCTTCTGTATCATCTATATCTTGTAAAATCTCTGTATAAATAAACCTATCACACACGCTTGTAAATGATTCTGGAGTTTTACGTTCTCCAAACCCATATACATTTAAGCCACCCTCTCTTATACGAGAAGCAAGCCTTGTAAAGTCGCTATCACTTGAAACTATACAAAACCCGTCAAATTTACCTGTGTATAAAAGGTCCATAGCGTCTATAATCATAGCCGAATCTGTGGAATTTTTACCTTTTGTATAACCAAACTGTTGGATAGGCTGTAATGCGTATTTTAATAATATTTCTCTCCAACCTTTTAAATTTGGGCTTGTCCAATCACCATATATTCTTTTAACATGGGCTGTGCCGTATTTGGCTATTTCTGCCATAAGCCCTGCTGTTATTGTTGGAGATGCGTTATCTGCATCAATTAAAACCACTAGTTTATCTTGCTTATTGTAATTATCTTTCATAATTATCCTTTTATATTTCGTTTAATATTTTTACCCCATAGCTTGTATAGATTATTGCAAACTGTAAGGCTCTTTTTAACTTCTCTTGATAAAATAAAGAAAGTGAAGACGGGGAAATATAACTTGTTACTTTCTGCTTATTTATAGATTGGTTAATTTGTTCGTTTATTAAAGTTTCTGTAATAGTATCAAAAGCTATAATAGCTTGAGTAGCCATTTCTTCTGTTATTATTTTTTTACGTTCTAAATGCTCTATTCTTTCAATGGTTCCCATATCTGTAATACCTGCATAAATAGAAAGTAAACGTGTAATATTT
>CALADT010000279.1 GCA_937890655.1 uncultured Mucispirillum sp.
AAAAAGTTCATAAACATAATCTATACTTGCCTGTGCAAAAGATGCAGCCCATGAAATATTAATATTTTTTACAGAAAATGTGGCTTTTAATGCACTTTTTAAATTTTCCATCTGAAAACATCTTTTTAAATATATTTTATAATTTTTAAAAGATTTAGTAATTGGGTGATGCCTAAAAATATCTGGGTCTTCATACGCTTTTATTACATCATCATCAGTTAATTTTTCAAATGCAGTGTCTACTGTAGCCTTAAGAACATTTTCAAATGAAAAATCATCTACTATACTAATAATATTACTTAAATCTGTTGCTGCATTTTTAATGCCTTTTGCTGCTTCCTTAGCAGCATCACTATCTAAACTACCTTGTAAAACATCATAAACATAGCTGTTATCGTCTAATAAATTTTCTACTGATTGATTTACAATACTTAATGATTTATCAATTATCTCTATTGGGCTTTCTATTTGAATTTTCTCCATTACAACTCTATCATCAGCTTTTGAAACTATACTTGGTTTTGCAATCTCTGCCTTCTCTGCATTAATGTTTGCAAGATTTTTATTAATATCATCTGATATTAATAAATAAGCTACTCTTAATATTTTAGCATATTCAAACTTATCTTTTTCATCTAAATTAGAATTAAAATGCATATTATCTAATGTTTGAATAAACATATAGTTGGATAGAAAAATTAAACTTTCTAATGAAGTAGAATAATTTTTATTAACAGATTGCTGATTTAAAGTGTTTAAATATTTTGATAAGATACTTTCCTGTAATAAATCATAATATCGTATATCATCTGCTGCAAATTCTATACTTCCTTTCTTTACAGGCAGTATATTATACATATATTTTTCTATACTGGAATAAAATATATCCTTAAAAATATTTTTATCTATATTATATAAATCATGCTTAATAACATATAACACTTTCTTATTATTAACAATATGTTCAAAAGAATATCTATTTATAATATCTGATATTGTAGTAAATAATTCATATAAATTATCTACATATAAAGCTAACTGTCTACTATGGAAATTAATATACCCACCAGATAATTCAGCATAAGACATAATAGAATCACGCAATTTAAGCTTATACATAGTATATTCATAACTATATTCTGCAGAAATAACATTTTTACATATTGCACATAAATCACTATCTGAACGAATAAACTGTAACAATGGAGAACTTACATTTATTCCTTCAAACTTTGATGTATCTTTAGTAATTTTAAAAAAAGAATCAATATCTTTATGTAAATATTTTATTGTATCATCTACATTTTCTTTAACATCTTTATCACTAACTTCTTCATTAAAGTATGTTAATACTCTATACATCATATCTACTAATGAATGAAATCTTGGGATAGCTTTATTTACATTATTTAAAGCCTCAGAAAAAGAAAAATCATAATTTTCATAGCGCTTTAATGTATATAACCATGTTCTATCATTTTTATATACTTTTTCCATATGTTCTTTATATCTCTCACATATACTTTTAAATCTAGTAATCAAATCATAACTAAACCAAGCATTATTATTACGCTCAGCATCAGCACAATAAGAAAAATAAAAATATTTATACATTTTAGCATAAAAACTATTGTAACTATATGTATTATTAACTTGTTTCCTACTCGTTAACATAGCAAGTGGAAGACCAAAATGCCTTATATACACATTATATAATGCATTTAAATATATTTCAACATCTTTTTTATATGGTTTCATATAGCTTGTATTTTTTTCAAGTTTAATACCTGATAAACCATCAACAAAACAACTAATTAATGCCTGAATTTCTTTTAATACATATTTTTTAAAATCAGATATTTTATATTCTTTCATTAACCTAAATGAATATATACTTGGTATTTCATTATCAGTTAATAATTTAGAAAAAACATAGTTTTGGCTTTTATATACTAAATTATGCTTTTCTATACCATCAGTTATAATTACAATACTTTTATTTATCTTTTCCCCAAGTGATGAATAAAACCCCTGCTTGATAAGTTCGCTTATAAATATAGAACTAAAACTTGCAGACTCTATCATTGTAAAAGCATTTGATTTCATAACCAAATCTTTTACATGATGAAAATAAGATGATTGTTTTAATCCTAAATCTGCATTAAATGTAGATAATTGAGCAATATTATTATCAGTATTATGCACTATACTTTCTTTATTCTCTTCTTGTTGAGATTCTGAAAGAATATTTTTTTCATAAGTCGTTTCATCAATACCAACACTAATATAATTGCATGGAGTTTGCCAATTGTTATGCAACATACCTAAAGATTTTGTATTTTCTTGGAAACTATTATACAATGCTATAAAATAACAATTATCTGAATGTTTTTTATAAAAAATATCTCTACCAATGTTATTACTTGTTAATATAGCAGACAGCTCAGCATCTAAGTTACTATAAAAACTTAAAACATTACAAAATTCCAACATAAGTTTAGGTGAGTCTTGATATCTTTTTATTATATCTATTATGGCTAATGCTATTTCGCTTACTATAATAATAATACCTATCATAGGTACATGTTTAACTAAAAATTTTACTTTTTTTAGTGTTTCTTTAACAAAATCTCCTTTCTTTTTTACAGTTGCAAATGGAATAATATTATCTTTTATTAATTCTAATATTTTACGAGCAATTAATTTTAATAATAAATTTTCACTAACATCTTTTAATTCTTGATTATATTTATCACTGTCTTTATATATCTCATTTCTACTTTTAATCGCCTTATTAAGTATTGTTGTAAGGTTATCTAACTTTAACCCACCATAATACTTACTGCCTTCATTACTGCTAACAGTTGATGAATTAGTTGTTATACCCTCTTTATCTTCTAAACTATACAAAAAATTTTGATAAGTATTAATACATTCATCTACAATATCACTTATATTATTTGAAGATAAAATATCATAAAGAGTTTCTGCTATGGCTTCTTTTTCTATATCTTGCTGCATAATATCAATATTTACATTTGAAATATTTTCTTTTTTATCTGCACTGTTGCTTGAATATTCTATACCTAGACTATATTCAACTTTCTCATTCTCCTTGCACACTAATTTATCAATAAATTGGTATGAATAATTAGCACCTATTGGGTTATATATTATATTATAACTAGTAAAAACTTTGGCATACTGGTTTGAAAAATCTTCATTAGACATATACTTACATACTATTTGATTATTCTGGTTATTTTGATTTTGTGGTTTAGTCTGGCTTTTATTTACTAATGATGATGTAGATTCAATATGAAGCAAGACTTTCTTTGCTCCAGCTGAAAATCGCAAAAATATAGTAGAAAGATTAGAAAACCCAATATTATATTTATTTCCATTACTACTGCTTATATTCCTTTTCTTCATATATGATAAATTTGTTATTTTACCATACCCATAATCTCTATATTCTTTAGGAATTTTTTTTAATAAAAATTTTTTTGCTTTTGGTATAACAAGTATATATTCATAAATATTATTATCTACTATAACTGTTAATGCTTTATATATGTAATCATCAGTATTACTCATTAATGATTTAAATTCTTCAAGTATACTGCTGTCTATTGAATTATCACTTTCTTCAGGCTTTTCAAACTCTATATCTAATGGATTATCTAATGATAATTCATCTAAAGAAAATGTATTAGAATAAGAAGCATTTGACATATTCTCAAATGTAGTGTTAATAATACATACCTTACCAGAATTAATATTATTGTATTCTAAATATAAAACTCCTGGAATTAACTCAGATAAAACACCTTCTGCCTCCCCATTGTTAGTTGACGGCTGGTGTGATAATACTTCCCACAAATTTGGCTCTACTGCCTGCTTAAGCATTAAACCAACCATATTATCTGTCATTATAGTCTGTAAATGCTCTTGAATAACAACACCTTGATTATTAAATTTAGTAATACTTAAAGATGTAGGTGGTATAAGAACTATTTTTGTACATGGCTTTGGTATACCTAATATATTATTATTACAACCAGTGATAGATGCTTGTAATAAATCATTGCCTAATACAAAACAATCACTGTCATTGCAAAATGGCTCGCCTTTTTGTGATACTAACATTACTTCTCCACCATGCATACATGTTATTTTATCTCCTTTTAGTAAAGGTGTAAGCATTTGACCAGATGTGGACTGTGATGACTGTTTCTCTTTCTGCTCTTTAGCATACTGCTCTGCTTTCACTAATAAAGCTGCCTCTTCTGATTTAAAATCTAACTTAATACCTAAGCTTTCTTCATTTGCAGAATAATTACATATTGAAAGAACATGCCCTTTAAAATAAACACGAAGCATCTGATTATCGCTATTCTTATCACCACAAAGCCTGTACACTGGCTGTTCATAATCTATACTGCCATTTGTTTCAGCACCAAAAAACAAAGTTTTTACTTCAAATTCCGCAGCACCAGTTAATAATTGACCAGCAACATATATTTTTACATTATCAGTATTGTATGGTAATTTATATTTCTTTACTATTTTCTCAAGCTTTTTCTTTATCTGCAATACATTTATATTGCTGTTTTTTTGGTCTATTAATATATAAAAATTATCATCTTTATATATGATTCTATAATTATAATCATTTGGCTTCATTGTATATTCTCACTACTTAGCTTTTATTTTACCGCCAGTTACTAATAAACCATCAGAATTTAGTACCATCTCAACACTGCCTACTTTTATTGTAACTTTATCACTCTTAATAGAAACTTCTGCATCACCTACTGTTATTAATGCAGAATTATCAGCAGTCATAGATATGCTACTTTTAGTTGTCATATTAAAACTATCATTTTCTACAATCATTTCCTTTTCGCAAGATAAGTTAATACTCTCTTTTGCTGATGAAGTTATATTTTTATTAACAGTCAAACTATATTCACCCTCTGTTGTAAGTGTGGTGTCCT
>CALADT010000280.1 GCA_937890655.1 uncultured Mucispirillum sp.
TATTTTTGTGGGGTTTCACTTTCTTCGCACATTACATATCCATATATTAAAATATCATCAAATACTACACAGGCATTTTTATTAAGTTTTGGTCTTAATAGTTGCCATATATTTGTATATTCTCTTTTAACACTGTCTATAAAAGCAAAATCAAATGTTTCCTCACATGTTTTCAAGTATTGTTCCCCACGTATTTGGTAGTGGTTTACATTTTTATAATCTTTAAAATAGTTTTGGAAAAATAAGCCTCGTTCCAAATTGCTATCCACTGCTATAAGGTTTGTTTTTGGGTAACCTTTTAATATAGAATAACTTGAAACACCTATACCACAACCTATATCTATACTTGTTTTAGGCTGTTTTATGGATACAAGATTTGTAATAGAATAGCAGGCGTTTTCTTCAAGGGAAGGCACTCCCAACCGTTCTGCTGCTTCTCTTAATGTTTTATAGTCTTCACTATTACCTATTTGATTAATAAAGTTTTCACATATTGTAGGGGAAAATAATACATTCATGTTATTTCTTTTTATTATCCCCAAAAACAGGCTGATAAGTTAGCCTTTCTGCCATTTTTGATGCGTATTCAGGGTCTATTTTGCCTAATTCGTTTAATATTTTACCTGCCACATTTGGTGTCATTCTGCTAAATATGGATATAGCTGTATCAATATTCATTGTAACAATAATATTTGCTGCTGCTTTTGGTTTTGATGTGGAATAAACTTTCACTAATTTATCAAGCTCTTTATTTTGCTGTTCCCCTAGTGATTTTAGTTGTGTTGTTACTTCATCACGGATTTTTTTAATATCTGTTTCTCTTGCTAATAAATCCTGCTCCATAGCGTTTAGTCTTGCTTCTTTTGCATTTAAGTCAGCTTCTCTAATATTTAAGTTTTTTTCTTTTTCTCTTAATTCTTTTAAAATAGCTGTTGTATCTATAACATTTTGGTTCTGCTGGTTGTTTTGTGCATAAACTATATTAAAACTAAATAATAACAAACTTATTACTAATATTTTTTTCATATTATTCTCCTTAATCTTCTTTAAATCCTCTTGAAATATTAATTTCATCTATCTGCATATCTTCTTGTTTTTTAACATATGCTTGGTATTCTATTAAGTGTTTTTCCTTTAGTTTTTCCATTACTTTTACATCGTTTAATGCTTTTCTTAATACTTCTTTTTGTTTTACAATATTTTGCTCAGCAGCCTGCCTTCTTGTTTCGCACTCTATTAATTCCTGCTGTTTTATTTTTATAAACTTTGTAAACATTTCTACAAATTCAAATCTGCCCTGTGCTTTATCCTGTTCCATTTCATTAGCACTTTTATTAATTTCTTGTGCTATAACTTGTAGTTCTGCCCTTATATCTGCTTCTATTTGCTGTAATTCTGCAAGTTTTATTTTTTCTCGTTCTAGTGCTTTTTCTCTTATTTCAAGCACTTTTTCCATTTTAAACTTTTTATTCATATATTACTTATGCACTACCTACAATAGACTGCATAATTCCTATGGTATCTTCCATAGTAAATTTTTCATTTTTACCCTGTTTTAAAAATGATGTTATAGCATTATTTTTTGCAATAGCCTCATCTATTTTAGGGTTAGAGCCTTTTGAGTATGCCCCTATATTTATTAAATCTTCTGCTTCTCTATATGTGGCTATTAAATCTCGTATTCTTCCTGCCATAGCAATATGTTCCGGTGTTGCAACTTCTGTCATAAGACGAGATGCACTAACCATTACATTAATAGCAGGAAAGTGGTTTTTTGCACCCAAACTTCTATCTAGCACAATGTGGCCGTCAATAATAGAACGGACAGTATCTGCTATTGGGTCATTCATATCGTCTCCTTCTGAAAGAACAGTATAAAGCCCTGTTATGGAGCCTTCCCCCTCCGCTGTGCCTGCCCTTTCTAAAAGTTTTGGTAAAAGCCCAAAAACAGAAGGTGTATAACCTTTTGATGTAGGTGGCTCGCCCACTGTTAAACCTATTTCCCTTTGTGCCATAGCAAAACGTGTTACACTATCCATCATAAGCATAACTTCTTTGCCTTGATCCCTAAAATATTCGGCTATGGCTGTGGCTACAAATGCCCCTAATCTTCTTACAAGTGCAGACTGGTCGCTGGTTGCAACTACTACTACACTACGTTTTAAACCTTCTTCCCCTAAATCTCGCTCTATAAATTCTCTTACTTCACGCCCCCGTTCGCCAATTAAGGCAATAACGTTTACTTGGGCACTTGTATTTCTTGCTATCATACCTAAAAGCACACTTTTACCAACACCAGAACCTGCAAATATACCTACCCTTTGACCACTACCGGATGTTAATAAGCCATCAATAGCTTTTACCCCTGTGGAGATTGGTGTTTTAATAACTTTTCTTAATAATGGTGGTGGTGGGGAAGCAGTTATTGGCACAGGAGTAACATCTAACAACGGGCCTTTTCCGTCCATTGGATTACCAAAACCGTCTAAAACACGGCCTAAAAGACTTTCCCCTACAAATACTTTATTACCGTCGCTTACTTCACTTACTATACTTCCAGGGGCAATACCTTCACTTTCCCCATAAGGCATTAAAACCACTCTGTCATCTCTAAAACCTATTATTTCTGCAAAAATATTTGTATCCATAACGGTTTTTATAACACAACGGCTACCTATACTAATAAGTGGGCCGTCTGCTTCTACCACAAGGCCTGCAATTTTTGTTACCCTGCCGGTTAATACTATTTTAGTTGTTGGATTGACTGCTTTTAGCAGATTCAAGTTGCGCATTTATTTCGTTTTCCAAATCTTTTATCATTGTATCTACACTTAAAGTAATATCCCCTGATTTTGATTCCACAAGCACA
>CALADT010000281.1 GCA_937890655.1 uncultured Mucispirillum sp.
ACACCTGGGAGATTAGGGCACTGCCAAAGCTAAAAAATATATATAAAAGACTGGCGTAGGTTATTATGTCAGTCTTTTTTTTATGTGTATATCTTTTTTGCCTACTACTATGTTGTTTTAAGTATGTGGCTTAGTCATTGATTACTTATAAACTCCTTTCGCCACAACATAAAGCCGCCTTGTATTGAGCTAATATTTTTTAGCCTTAAAAATTATATTTATAAGAAAGCAATGATTGTTTACTTTACAATTATTTTTTACCATTACACTTCTCATACATTACTATCTTTTCTGAGAAAATAGCGAAGAATCTTAAAAACATACCTATAATATTCGTTATTTTTTTCTACATGGACATAAAAATATCTTATTTAAAATAATAATCTTTTTTTAGATATTTCTGATCGTTGCACTCACTTTAAACATGACTGTTGTTTAATACTATTATTTTATACATGTATTAATAATATTTTAGTAATTATAACTTTGTATTTTAAGTTATTTTTACTTTTTTTATTTATCAAAAATAATAAAGTTATACCACTTTTAATTATTTATGTAACAAGGAAGAATATAAATAAAAAAATAAACAAAACAACTTGTTGAATTTTTTTAAAATTAATGTTAGTATCCCTTAAATTTATTTATTTTTCATTCAGTGGAGGCGAAATGAAAAAGATTATTTTTATATTATGCGTTCCTTTTATTTTATTATCAACAGGTAAAAGTTATGCAGATTCTGGTGCTTACTACTCTTGGTTGACTGTTGGATACGGTTATTCTCAAAGTGTAGACAATAGCTGGTCAGCTACTGGCCCTGTTAAACTTACTATTGGTGGTTTATTATGGGAATATGTTGGTATGGAGCTTTCAGCAGATACAAGCTGGTTAGATAATGGACGCAATAATTTTGCATGGTCCCTTGATTTAAAACCTTATGTTTTAGTTCAATCAACTTTAGGTAATAGAAGTAATGCCCTTATTCCATATGTTGGTATTGCACCTGTTTTTTCTATTGCAGGTGTTAATTATGATAATAGGGATGATGTAACAGGTTTTGATGTGGGTGTTGCTACAAAAGGTGGTTTAAGAGTAAAACTTGCAGGCGCTTTAATGCTTGGTATGGGTATAGAATATGTTTATCATCATAATAAATTACCTCATACAAGAAATATGTCGCAATTTAACGCTATTGCAGAAATAGGTTTTAGCTGGTAGTAATTTACCATTTAATAATATCTTATTTATTACAAGGTTATATAACATAATCTTGTAATAAATTATAAGTAATATATTATATTACATTGTATTAGTTTAAAGTATTTTTAATTTATATTATTATCTAATTTAATCTTTATAAAATTACTATTGTTATTTAAAGAAAAAATACTATATTATACTAAAAAGTAAAAGATATTTTTAAATAAACAAAAAAATGCAATATGATATTTAAAATATAATTGAATAAAAAATATTTTTGTGTTACTATATTGGTAATAATTATATAACAGGAATTTGTATGGAAGTTATAACTGCATTAGATTTTGATAATATTGACAAAGCTAAAGCCCTTGTAAAAAGCGTTGGTAATCATATTAATTATTATAAAGTAGGTTTAGAGTTGTTTGTATCAACAGGTCCTGCAATTATTGATTTTTTAAAGTCAGAAAATAAAAAGGTTTTCCTTGATTTAAAATTTCATGATATACCAAATACTGCTTCAAGAGCAGTGGCTGCTTCTGCTAATTATGGTGCAGATATAATAAATATTCACACTCAAGGCGGTGTGGATATGATGAAAATGTGTGTTAGTGAACTTAATAATGAATGTAATAAAAAAGGTCTTAAACGTCCTTTATTAATTGGTGTTACTCTTTTAACAAGTTTAGATGATAACCATTTATTAGATTTTGGTATTAAAGATTATTCGTCATCTGGTTATGTTTTACATTTAGCATTAAAAGCAAAAGAATGTGGCCTTGATGGTGTTGTTTCTAGTGCAAAAGAAACTAAAATTATAAAAGAAAATAGTAAATTAGGAAAAGATTTTATAACAGTTACTCCAGGGATACGCCCTATTGGTGCAGATGTTTTGGATCAAAAACGAGTAGTAACCCCAAAAGATGCTGTTAATCTTGGTTCTGATTATATAGTTGTAGGTAGGCCTATAACTCAAGCTAAAGACCCAGCCTTTGCTGCTGAAAGTATTATAAAGGAGATTAACGGTTAAGTATGGATAGTAAATCAGTTATAAAAAATTATGAAGAAAACGGAGCATTACTAAGGGGGCATTTTTTATTATCATCTGGCTTGCACTCAGATGCTTATTTACAGTCAGAATTGATTATGCAAAACCCAGATAATGCAAAAAATATTATTAGTGGTTTAAAAGAAGTATTAAAAGATGTAGAATTTAGCACAATAGTTAGCCCTGCTGTTGGTGGTATCCGTTTTGGTTATGAACTAGCTTCTATATTACATAAAAGAAGCCTTTTTACTGAACGTGTTGATGGTGTTATGACGTTTCGTCGTGGCTTTACATTATCACAAGGTGAAAAAGTGTTAGTAGCTGAAGATGTTGTTACCACAGGTAAATCTACAAAAGAATGTATAAAAGCTATTGAAGAGGCTGGTGGTGTTGTTGTGGGTGTTACTTCTATTATTGATAGAAGCTCTGGGAAAGCTAATTTTAGTGTTCCATTTTATCCACTAGCTAATGTGGAAGTAAAAAGTTATAATGCAGAAGATTGCCCTATGTGTAAAGAGGGCCTACCTTGTGTTAAACCAGGAAGTCGTGTTTTTACAAAATAGGTGATTTATGGAATTGATTACTGCTATTAAAAAGCATCTTCTTCCAAACATAAAACTATGGGTAGCAATAAAAGGCACATCTAGGCTATATTTAACTAATATAGTAGATGTTTATGATGAATCTTTTACTATTTATCCTCCTATGGATAATGGTGAACGTTTAATTGTTACAAAAAAAACTAAATTAGAGTTTATGTATATAAGTAATAGTGGAAAATATTATTTCACTACAAAGGCAATAGATATTATAAAGGACCAAATAACTTTACTTGCCATAGAATTGCCAAGAGTAATAGAACGTCATGAAATGCGTGCATTTTTTAGAGTGGATTTACTCCGTCATATTCCTGTTAAACTTCGTGATGACATTGTAAATGAAGAAACAGGGACTTGTTACTGTAAAGGTGAAATGGTAACAATGGTTTGCACAGATATTTCAGGTGGTGGCTTAAAACTTTTAAGCCCTGTGGCATTAAGAGTAGATGATAAAATAGATATAGATTTAAGTGGTATAGTTGATGGTATAGAATCTGTTGAAGGAACTGTTGTCCGTAAGATAGGTGTAGAGGAAGGTGCATACGCATTTGGTGTAAAATTTACCTCTTTACTGGAATCTGAAAGGGATAAAATAGTGAAACGGATATTCCAACGTCAAGTAGAACAAGCAAAACTTAATGATTAGTATTAGGAGGAACAATGTCATTTAACAGTCAGCGTGAAACAATAGGCGAAAATGTAAATGTTGAATTTATTTTCCCTGTTCATGAAATTGACTCTTTTAATGGAGAAGAGTTAAAGGTTTATATTGACAGTATTATTGGAGAAGTGGAAAGTGTTGTAATTAATTTTTCAGACATCACATATTTAAACTCCAGTGGTTTAAGAGAATTAATTCAACTATTTAAAGTTCTTAAAGAAAATGATAAGAGTTTAATTTTCTCTAATGTTAGTGATGATATTTATAAAATATTTGTGCATACAAATTTAAATAGGCTTTTCACTATTGTAAGCGATGATAACGAGGCACGTTCAAAATTTATAAAATAGTTTTGTATTAATAGGTTTTTATTTTATGAAAAAAATTGACTGCTTATCGGAACATGAAATAATATCATTAGTAAAAGACTATAATGAACAAGCTTTTAGAGGCAAGCAGATATATAATTGGTTATACCATAATCATGTTAATTCTTTTGATATGATGACGAATATGCCTGCTTCTTTAAGAGAAAAATTAAGTCTTGAATATGGTTTTACATCACTTTATGAAGTTAAACGGCTAACTTCTGGTGATGGTTCTATTAAATTTTTATTTCAGTTAGAAGACGGAGAGCATATAGAATCTGTTTTACTTCGTGATAACGATAGGATATCTGGTTGTATATCTACCCAAATAGGCTGCCGTATGGGTTGCAAATTTTGTGCTACTGCTGCAGCTGTTGGTTTTAAAAGGAACTTAACTGTTGGAGAAATCTTAAAACAAATAATAGTTTTAAGAAAAAGTGCAGAAGAACTTTTTGATGAAAAGTTATTAAACCTTGTGTTTATGGGTATGGGAGAACCACTTGATAATATACAGAACCTAAAAAAAGCACTAGAAATATTATTAGATGAAAACGCTTTTGGGTTCTCTCATAGAAAAATAACAGTTTCTACTTCTGGGCTAATTGATGGTATAAAAGAATTTTTTAAAATGGATACACCTGTTAATTTAGCTGTATCTATAAATGCACCAAATGAAAAAATAAGAAAAGATATTATGCCTGTTACAAAGAAATATCATTTGGAAGATTTAATTAATACACTAAAAACCATAGAACTTGATAAACGTAAAAAAATTACGTTAGAATATGTGCTTTTAGGTGGTATAAACGATTCACTTGCTCATGCAAAAGAATTTTATAATTTAATAAAAGGTGTAAAGGCAAAAGTGAACTTAATTTCTTATAATGGTTCACCATTTTCTAAATTTAAAACACCTGATGAAAAAAATGTTTTACAGTTTCAAGAATATTTAATTAATAACAAAGTTACTGTATTTATAAGAAAAAAATTAGGGCAGGATATATCCGGAGCCTGTGGACAGCTTGCAGCCGAATATAAAGGTGTAGGTAGTATAGAGAATAGTTAGTATAGGAGAAATATATGTTACAAAAAGGCGATAACGCACCTTTTTTTGAGTTAGAATCATCAGACGGTGGTAAAATATCAAGCGAAAGTTTAAAAGGGATGAAATATGTTTTATATTTTTACCCAAAAGATAATACTTCTGGTTGCACTAAAGAAGCAATAGAATTTAGCGAATTATTAGAAGAATTTCAGAAAAAAGAAGTAAAAATATTTGGTGTTAGCCCTAATAATATGCAAAAACATGAAAAATTTATTAAAGACCATAATTTAAAAATCACTTTATTATCAGACCCTAATAATGAAGTTTCAGCATCTTATTTTGCATATGGGGATAAAAGTATGTATGGTAAAGTTTATAAAGGTATAATTCGTTCTACATTTGTTATTAATGAAGACGGTGTAATAGAAGAAGCATTTTATAAAGTTAAAGCAGCAGGTCATGCTAAAAAAGTATTGGATTGTGTGTTATAATGAAAGCAACTAAAGATTTTGAAAACAACTTAAAACGTCTTGAAAGCATTGTAACAGCCCTTGAAAATGAAGAAAAGTCTTTAGAAGATACTGTAAAACTTTTTAAAGAGGGTATGCAACTTTCAAAAGATTGCAGAAGTGCTTTAAAAGAAGTGGAAGAATCTGTTAAACAAGTTATGGAAGAAGACAGTAACGGCAATATTATTACTACTGATTTGAAAACAAATGAATAGCACTTTATTATTTTTTAAAGAAAGTTCTGACAGAGTTGAGCATTTTTTAGACTCATACCTTTCCAACTCATCTGTTTTTACAGCTGGGTTAAATGAAGGTATGCGTTACAGTGTATTTGCAGGCGGTAAACGTTTAAGGCCTGCATTAGTGTATGCTTCTTATGGTTTATTTAAAGATGATTATGATAGAATAACCCCTTTAGCTGCTGCCATAGAAGTATTACACACATATTCATTAATTCACGATGATTTACCAGCTATGGATAATGATGATATGCGTCGTGGAAAACCATCTAACCATAAAGCATTTGGAGAAGCTGAAGCAATTTTAACAGGTGATGCTTTATTAACAAAATCATTTGAAATAATATCAGATAGTAGTCTACTTAAAGATGTTAATGATAGTGTGCGTTTAAAAGCTATTCATAAATTAGCTGTTGCCTCTGGAGATTTTGGTATGGTTGGCGGCCAATTTGCAGATATTACATCAGAGGGTAAAGTTCCAAATATTGAGCTTGTGGATTATATTCATAAAAACAAAACATCATCATTAATAGAGTGTGCCGTCTATTTTGGTGGAATAGCTGCAGAAGCAAATGATAACCAAATGGATAACTTAATTGCTTTTGGTAAATATATTGGCTTAGCATTTCAAGTGGTTGATGATATTTTGGATATTACATCATCTTCTGAAGTTTTAGGTAAAAATGTTAATAAAGATATAGAAAGCCATAAAGCGACTTACCCTGCAGTTTATTCTCTTGAGGGTGCAAAAGAAAAGGCTGATGAGTATATTAAAAAAGCATTATATAATTTAGAAATATTTGGCGAAAAATCTAATATGTTAAAAAGTATTGCAAAATTTATTACGGAGCGTAACTCATAGAAAACACAAGAAATACTCCTTTTTTAGATTCTTTAAACCTGCCTAATGATATAAAAGGTTTATCTTATAAAGAATTAGAGAAAGTTGCAGAAGAAACAAGAGAGTTAATTATTGATGTAACATCAAAAAACGGTGGACATATAGCTCCTAGTCTTGGTGTGGTAGAGCTTACTATTGCTTTATTAAAAGTATTTGATTTACCACAAGATAAAATTATTTGGGATGTTAGTCATCAATCATATGCTTATAAAATCTTAACAGATAGGTTATCATCATTTCATACTTTAAGGCAGTATGGTGGTATAAGTGGGTTTTCCCGTCCTGAGGAAAGCATATACGATACATGTATTGCAGGCCATGCAAGCACTTCTATTTCTTCTGCCATAGGTGTAACCCTTGCTAATAGTTTATTAAATAAAGAGGGTAAAGCTGTTGCAGTAATTGGCGACGGTGCTTTAACAGGTGGTGTTGCTTTAGAGTCATTAAACAATGTTGGTATGTTTAAAAAGAATTTGATTATTGTTTTAAACGATAATGAAATGTCTATTAGTAAAAATGTTGGTGGTTTTTCTGCTTACTTATCAAAATCATTAACAGGTGCTATGGCTACAAAAATCCGTTATGATATAAAAGATGCAGCTGGGGAAAAATTTTTAGGTGATGCTATATTAAAAATAGCCAAAAAAATGGAAAAATTAATGATAAATGCTGTTTCTCCTGGCTCATTTTTTGAAAATTTAGGTATAAGATATATAGGCCCAATTAACGGCCATAATATAAAAGAAATAGAAATAGCATTATCAAATGCTAAACTACAAAAACGCCCTGTTTTAGTCCATATTGTTACTAAAAAAGGTAAAGGTTATGAGTTTGCAGAAAATCAGCCGGATAAATTCCATGGAGTAGCTGCTTTTAATAAAGAAACAGGTAAAGCACTTTCAAAAAGTTCATCACTTTCTTGGACTAATGTTTTTGCTAATAAAATATTATCAATGGCAGAAAAACATAGTAATATTGTTACTGTAACTGCTGCTATGAAAGACGGAACAGGGTTAAATGAATTTGCAGAAAAATTTCCTGATAGGTTTTATGATGTGGGTATTGCAGAACAGTATGCTGTTGCTTTTTCTTCAGGGCTTGCCTTATCTGGTGTAAAACCATATTGCGTTATATATTCTACATTTTTACAACGAGCATATGACCAGATTATTCATGATGTTGCCATTGGTAACCTTCCTGTTACATTCTGCATAGATAGAGGTGGTTTTGTTGGTGCAGATGGTTCAACTCATCATGGAATATATGATATAGCGTATTTAAGAACTATCCCTAATTTAGTAATGATGTTACCAAAGGATAAGTATGAATTAGAAAAAATGATGGAGTTAAGTTATAATCTTAATAAACCTGTGGCTATTCGTTATGCTAGGGGTAACGTTTATGAAAATAAATCACTTCCTAAAAACCCTGTAAAATTAGGTAAAGTAGAAATTATAAATAATAGTGGTAAAATAGTTATTATATCCATAGGCCATATATTTGAAGAAGTTTATAATGTTTACACTTCATTTTTAAAAGATAATGTTGAGATAACACTAATTAATTTAAGATTTATTAAACCACTTGATGAAAAATATTTACTTTCCTTTTTAGAAAATAAATTATTAATTATTACTGTGGAAGAAGGTGCCATTATGGGTGGTGCAGGAGAAATGATTAATTCCATATTAAATAAACATAACATAAATATACCATGTAAAAACATAGGTATAGAAGATAAATTTTATGAACATGGAAATGTTTCTGATTTAAGAAAAGATGCAGGGATAGATAGTTCATCAATTTATAAAAAAATAAAAAAATATATTAAAACCATAAATATTAATTAAGGTAATATATGAAAAAAAAGCGTATGGATGAAATGCTTTTTAAAAACGGGCTGGCTACAAGTATTGATGAAGCAAGACGTTTTATTATGGCAGGCATAGCCATAGCTAATGATAAAAGAATAGATAAAGCCGGAGAGTTAGTGCCTATAACATCAATTATACGTTTAAAAGATAGGTTACCTTATGTTAGCCGTGGTGGGTTAAAACTAAAACATGCTGTGGATATTTTTAATCTTGATTTAAAAAATAAGCTGGTTTTAGATATTGGTTCATCTACCGGTGGGTTTACTGATGTCTGCTTACAAGAAGGGGCATTAAAAGTTATAGCAGTAGATTCTGGCACAGCACAGTTACATAATAAATTATTAAAAGACAGCCGTGTGCAATCATTTGAAAATACTAACTTTAAATATTTTAATTATAACAACCAAAACCTTCTATGTGATTATATTGTAACAGATGTATCATTTATTTCTCTTTGTAGTATTATTCCTAACGCTGTTAATTTTTCAAAAGAAAGCACTATATTTATACCTTTAATAAAACCACAGTTTGAAGCAGAAAAATATGAAGTGGAGCAGGGTGGTATTGTTCATAATAAAGAAATACATGAAAAAATTATAAAAAAAGTGGTTGATTTTGCAGAAGATTATTGTTTTGATTTTATTAATCTTGTAAAATCTCCCATTACAGGTGCTAAAGGTAATATAGAATATTTAGCATATTTTATTTATAAGGGTGAAAGCAATATAAATAAAAATAAAATAATAGAAAAGGTAGTGTATAACTTGTGAAAGCAGCATTAATAGTAAAACCAAAAGGTGAAGTTAAAGATAAAGTTATTACGGCACTTGCTATACTAGAGCAATATGGAATAGAGCCGTTACTTGAAAAAGAAACTGTGGAACGTCTTGTATTAAATAGAGAAAGTTATAGTATAAGCCAAATGCGTTCTTTGGCAGATGTTGTTATTGTATTAGGTGGGGATGGCACACTTCTTTATACTGCTAGAATATTTAGGTTTTTAAATGTGGCTGTAATTGGTTTTAATTTAGGCAGGCTTGGTTTTATTATAGAGCATAATTTTGAAAACTTTGAAAAAGTAATAAAATCATATATTAATAATAATTTAGCTATAAAAAGAAGAATGAAAATTTCAGGTGTTATCCTTGAAAATAACGAAAAAGTATTTGAAGAAGAAGCACTAAATGAAATAGTAATTAATAAAGGTGCTCCTTCAAGAATGATAGAATTAAGTATATATATAGATAATAATTTTGTAACCCGTTACAGATCAGACGGAGCAATAATTTCTACTCCAACAGGTTCAACAGGTTATACAATTTCAGCAGGCGGCCCAATAGTGCATCCTGATTTAGATACCATTATTTTATCTCCTATTTGCCCTCATGCTTTAAATATTTCTCCCATTGTGTTATCTAAAGCTAGTGTTATAGATATCCATGTGGAATCTAGCAATGTGGAATGTTATGCAACTTATGACGGCCAAATTGTCCGTCCTTTTAATAATAAAAGTATACTGCGTATAAAAAAATCAAGTAGTGATTTAAATCTTGCTGTATCATCTGAAAGAAATTATTATAGTGTATTAAGAGATAAGTTAGGCTGGGGAGGAATGCCATGTTAACATATCTTGCTGTAAAAAATATTGCAGTTATAGAAAAAGTTAGTTTAGAGTTTGAAAAAGGTTTGAATGTTATAACTGGAGAAACAGGTGCTGGTAAATCTGTTTTAGTGGGTGCACTTAAATATTTAACAGGGGATAGAACTGGTAAAGTGAGCCCTAGAAATAGTAATGAAAAATATTCGGCAGAGGGTATTTTTACTGATGAATTAAATATTGATAAAGAGTTATTAGAACAGTATGAAATAGAAGATGAGCTAATTATTTTTAGGGAAACAGATGAAAATAGTAAAAATAAAGCATTTGTAAACGGTAGAGCAGTCCCTGTTAATAAATTAAGAGATATTTCAGAATCATTAATTGATATTCATGGTCAGCATGAAAACCAATTTTTATTTAACCCTGCAAAACATTTATCATTTATAGATTTTTTTGTGCAGGAAAATTTAAAGACAGATTTTTCAAAAGCGTATAAAGAATATAGAGAAAAATTTGAACAGTTGGAAAATTTATTAAAAAATAAAGAAGATTTTATAAAAATGCAAGAAATGTATAAAATGCAGTTTAATGAAATAGCATCTTATAATATAGATTTAGAAAAAGATAACCAGCTAGAAGAAAAAATCAAATTTTTATCAAGTATAGAAAAGGTGAAAGAAGCTGTTACTTTATCTATGGATGCTTTAAGCGATGGTGAAATATCTGCTACATTATTAATAGAAAAATCTATTAAAGCTGTAAATAATATTAGTAATATATCAAGCGATGCTTTAAAAGCAGAGGAATATCTAAATACAGCCCTTACAAATATTACAGAAGCAACAGCATATATTACAGGGCTTTTAAGTGAAGATGACCAAGAAAATTTAAATGATGATTTAAATAATTTAATAGATAGAAAATATAAACTTCAAGATTTAGCTAAAAGATACGGTGGCAGCCTTGAAAGTGTAGTGGACTATTATAAAAAACTAGAAAGCGAATTATCTAATTTAGATTCTGGAGATAATATAACAGCACAGCTGGAACAGGAAGTAGCAAATCTTTTAAAAATAGCAGAAGAAAAAGCGAAAATATTAAATGATGCAAGAAAGCAGCAGGGTATAGAGTTAAGTAAAAAGGTGGAATCTATACTTGAAGAATTAGAATTAAAATCTGCAAAATTTGAAATAGTTTTCCAAAATAATAATACTCTTGATTATTCAGCAGGAATTAGTGCAGAGTTTTTTATTTCCACAAATGCAGGTTTTAAAACAGCACCTCTTGCAACTGTTGCTTCTGGTGGGGAAGTTTCCCGTGTTATGCTTGCTTTAAAAGAAGTATTTGCAGATTTTGATAATATAGGCACTATGCTTTTTGATGAAATAGATACAGGTATAAGTGGTAAAGCTGCAAGTGCTGTTGCTAAAAAATTAAAACAGTTAAGTAAAAGAAAACAGATAATAGTAATTACACATTTACCAGTTGTAGCAGCTATGGGGGACAGCCATTTCCATATATCAAAATCAGATAAAGATGGTATTTCTGCTACAAATATATTAAAACTTGACAAAGAATCCAAAATAAATATAATAGCCACAATGATTTCTGGCGAAATTACAGATACAGCTATTCAGCAGGCAGAAGATATGGTTAATCGGGGGAACATTTAGTGGAAATTCTTAAAAACTTTTATCATGATATTTTGGCTATTGGTGCTGCAATACTTGTTTTTATAGTAGATGTTATACATAAATTAGGTTATGTAGGTATTATTTTATTTATGGCCCTTGAAAGCTCTTTTGTTCCTTTTCCAAGTGAAATAGTTGTGGCACCTGCTGGTTATTTAGCATATTTAGGTAAAATGAATATTGTTCTTGTTATTATTTCAGGTATTATAGGTTCAATTTTAGGTTCATTAGTAAACTATTGGATAGCTAACCGTTTTGGTAGAGATTTTTTATTAAAGTATGCAAAATATTTTTTTATAAACAAAGAAAAGTTTGATAAGTTTGATAAATTCTTTAATACCCATGGGGAAATAACTACATTTGTAGGAAGGCTTATACCTGTTGTAAGGCAGTATATATCTTTTCCTGCAGGCCTTGTGCGTATGGATTTA
>CALADT010000282.1 GCA_937890655.1 uncultured Mucispirillum sp.
AACTTGTATAAAAAAGAACTGACTCACCTGCTTTTATGTTATAACTTGCATTATCATATACTTCATTATCTTTTTTAATTAATATACCTGTTGCAATATTAACTTTAATATCCCCATTTAATATAGGTGCTCCATAGGTGCCGTTACCACTAAAGTCACCATTTATACTACTATTATCATTGCCATTAAGAGAACCATCACCACAAGCAACCAAAAATAATAATGTAATAAACATAAATATATATTGTTTCATTATAAACCCTGAAAGTAATAATAATTACTATTTTATGTGAAAATTATGTAGAATAAAATTTATTCTATTTTAAAATACCATTTTGTAATATATATGAATAATATGAATTTTACAAGGAGCATTGTAATGAATAAGTATATTTATTTTACATTTATATTCCTTGTGGCTGGTGGCTTTTTATTTAGCTGTAAAAATGCATCAACGAAATCGGTAGAGAATAGTATGGTATCTAATATAGAAAAAATAAAAGCAAATGCTTCAAAAGAATATAAAGAAATTTATTTGGCTGGTGGTTGTTTCTGGGGTGTAGAAAAATATTTTGCATCTATTAAAGGGGTAATGAATACTGAATCAGGCTATGCCAATGGCAATACAGAAAACCCAACTTATGAAGATGTAACAAGAAAGCACACTAACCATGCAGAAACTGTTCGTGTGGTTTATGATGAAAAAGTGGTTTCATTACCATTTTTACTTGAGATGTATTATAAGATTATTGACCCTATTTCAGTAAATAAACAGGGTAACGATACAGGCTCACAGTATAGAACTGGTATTTATTATTTAGATGATTTACAAAGGCAGACTGCTGAAAAATCATTAAAAGAACTTGCAAAAAGATATGAAGGGCAAAAAATTGCCATAGAGCTTATGCCACTTGTAAATTTTTATAAGGCAGAAGAATATCATCAAGATTATTTAGATAAAAACCCTAACGGTTACTGCCATATAAGTAATGATAAGTTTTTATATGCTGAAGAAGTTATAGATGAAAGTTTAATTGCAAAAGAAGAAAATAAAGAAGTAGTAAAAGAATATCTTCCATTAAGCAAGGAAGAACTTAAAGAAAAGCTTACAGATATGCAATATAATGTAACACAAAATAACGGCACAGAGCCACCTTTTCAAAATGAATATTATGATAATAAAAGAAAAGGTATATATGTGGATATTGTAACAGGAGAGCCATTATTTGCTTCAAGTGATAAATATGACTCTGGAAGCGGCTGGCCTAGTTTTACAAAACCTATTGATAACACTACTTTAATAGAAAATAAAGACACAAGTCATGGTATGGTTAGAACGGAAGTAAGAAGTAAATCAGGTAACACACACTTAGGTCATGTTTTTAGCGACGGCCCAAAAGATAAAGGTGGGTTACGTTATTGTATAAATAGTGCTTCACTAAAATTTATACCTTTAGAAGAAATGAAAAGTGCCGGATACGGCCATTTAATACATTTAGTAGATTAGAGTATATTTCTCAAACCTCTCCTCATAGCTCCCGAAAGGGAGCTATAACTTTTTTAACTATAAATATTAATAGATATTTAATAGGTTTATTTTTACATTATAATTATTATGGTTGTAATAAATTATATTATAATTAATTAACTAATATAATCATTTATCAAATATTTTATAACATACTACTTATAAATTAATTCTATGTAGATTTACTTATAATTACTTTATAGGATTGTTATTAGGTTACAAAAGGGATAAATAATATTTTTGTTGGTTTAATATTCGTATCATAATTGATTTTGTATTAATGTATTAAACTACCATTAATTATTCTTATTATTCATTAAATAATTTCGTATCACACTACTTACAAATCAATTATATGTATATTTGCTTATAATTATTTTGTGGGTTTTATAGAATTATAACGAAGATGATTAGATATATATAAATTTTGTATTGTATTTTTTTAGTTTTGTCTTGGTTCTTTTTGTTCGTTTTGCTTATTTTTTTATTTATTTATTTGGGTTATTTTATTTATTTTGCTTGTTTTTTTAGTTTGATTTTTGTTTATTTTTCGTTTGTTTGGATTATTTCCTCTTGGTTTATTATGTTTTTATTTTGGTTATTTTGGTTATTTTACTCTTTTTATTCGTTTTGCTTGATTTAGTTTATTTTAATTGAATTTTGTTCCTTTTTAGGCTGTTTGGGTTGTTTATCTTTATTTTTCTTGGTTTATCTTGTTTTGTATTGTTATGTTTTTTTTGGCTTGTTTCTGAGTTTTTTTGGACTTGGTTGTACTTTAGTATGATTTAATTAAATTAATTAAACTTAATTAATTATTTTATTTCATTATATTAATATAATATTATTTTATATTATTCTATCTTATTTAAGTTTAGTTTATTAATATTAATAAGTTATACATTTACTATATTTTTATATATTCTATTTATACATAAAAATTTATTTTAGTAGCAATATTTTGATATTTTAATATTATTTATACATTAGAAATAAAGCAGATAGTTATATATTATCTGCTTTTTCTTTCATTGATTCTAAACGTTTATACATTTTTTCTTGGTCTGCAAGTTTTGCATTTGATACTGCTTTATTCATAGAATTATATGCTTGTTTATAATAACCTAAATTAAAATAACATTCTGCCTGTATCTCATATGCACTGCTTAATAAGTCTTTTTTATCTGTTGATTTTAGTCGTGAAATAGCTTCTTCACTTCTTGAACCACATTCTTCATACTCTTTTGCATGGTATAAGGATAATGACATATCATAAATAAACTCTGCTGCCATATTATTATTTGATAGTGTTACTGCTAGATTATAACCTTCCTCTGCTACTGGGTATAAATCTTTATATCGTTTTCCTAATCTATAATAAAGTGCTGATAGATTATATAATAATAATGATGTTTCATCGTCTATTATTTCAAGGGATGCAAGCTGGTATGATTTATCCCCCTGATATTTAAAACTACCACTTTCTGGCATATAGTCTATAATCTTTTTATATATTATGTCTGTATTATCTATGGCACCGTTTTCCACTGCTACAAAAAATGATTGTTCAAAATATTCTCGTGCTGCGTCATGCCTATGTAAATCTTCCGATGTTAAGCCCATACCGTTTAGTGCTGGAACTAATATATCATTATATTTCCTTGCCCTTGATGTATCTGCCGCCCTACCAAAATAGAACATAGCCTTTGAGTAGTCTTTATGTTTTCTATAATGTTCTCCATATATAATATCGCAAGAAGATAATATTTTTTGTAACTTTAAATCTTTTGCATATATTAAAGACTTATCACAATTTTCTTTTGAAAGAGTGGAATGGCCTGCAAGCCTGTTAGTTTCTGCAAGTCCGTAATAAAGAACTGCTTTATCTTTATTAGTTAAATCTGCATATAAAAGTGCTTTTCCATAATATTCTTCTGCCTCTTTTACATTACCTTCTAACCGTGCAGCCTCTGCAATATATGATAATAATGTGGGAATATCGTATAAATCATTAACTTTTTCTGCTAATGCAAGGCTTACTTTAAGCCATGCTTTAGCTTGGGCATACTCTTCCAACCCTCTATAACTTAAACCAGCATAAAGAGATGTTCTAAACCTGCTTGATATATCTTTTGATGAGTTTTTTTTCGCCATATAGTATGCTTCTTCAAACATAGGGGCTGCTTCTTGGAAATTATTAACAGAATAAAGCTCAAAAGCGTCTGAAACTGTTGTTTCTAAATCTGCACCAAAGCTATTAAGTGGTAGAAATAAAGCTAATATAATAATAAGTTTTTTATACAAATTATACCTTCTATTATTTATTTACTGATACAGGTTTACTAAAATCAATAACTTCTTTTTCTTCTGTTTTGTTATTTGTATTATTGTCCTGCATTTTTATATTGTTTTCGTTTATAGTTTTATTATCCATAGTAGCATTATCTATTGTATTATTATCAGAATCAATACCTAAATCCTGCCCTGTTACATTTTCCCCATTATCCATTTTGCTTTTAGGGATTTTAATATATGTTGATGGCATAGAAAATACTGCATTTGGAAAAAGGCTTTTAAGGTATGAAAATTCTACACTATCAATAGCTTCCCCTAATATAAATTCTGGTTGAATAGTGCCGTCCCCTGGATAACATACTTTTACAGTAGCTATTTTATATGCGTGGTTCCATGCACTACCTAATGTATATACATCACACTGTGGGTCATCTATATTAATAGGTGCACCCATAGATATAAGGTATGCTTTTACAGTAGCTCTATCCCCTACCTTAGAATTAGTAATTAAAGATATATGTTTTTGTGCGTTTAGTTTATCAATAAACTGTTCTGCCTCATAAAAACCCATATCTGCTGCCATTTGGATTTTTGTAGAACCTTTTGCCTCATCCTGCACTGTGCCTTTACCTGTAAACTCTAAAAGCCCTGTATAATAAACAGCTTCTGGTATATCATAGCTTGATGCGTCTTTAAATAAAGCATATGCGTTAGCATTATCTTTTGGGACACCGTTACCAAACATTAAAGCCTTTGCATACTCTGTTTTTGCAAAATTGTTACCTTCTGCAATAGATTCTTTTAGCATAGCTATGGCCTCTTTCATCCCTACACCTTTTGAGTTATCTATAATAGATTTAGCAGCACGGTATTTCATCATACTGTCCCCTAAATCTGACGCTTTTTTCACCCAAAAAATACCCTGCTCTATATTACCTTTTGAAAGGAAAAGTGTGCCTAATAAATAACATGCTTCCACATTTTTATTATTTGCATAGCCTACTAAAAGCTCTGCTGCCTCGTTAGTTTTTCCTAAAGCTATTAATTGGTTAAATTCTTCTCGCCATGGAGAACTATGGATTGCAGCCATTGTGCCACGTCTTGATGGTCTATTATCTATAATGGAAGTAATAGCTGGGCTTTCATCACTTATATATTCATTCATTGTAAAAAAGCCCTGTGCTTTAATATACATTTCTGGAGTAGTGCCAAACTTGTTAGCAAGTTTAGGGTCTGCCCCTGCTTTTATTAAAAGAGATGCTATATACCTATGAGAATTAGTAACAGCAGACATAAGCGGTGTATAACCAAACTTATTCACTGCGTTTACTGATGCTTTATAAGCAATAAGAATACGAACACATTCTTGATAACCACCGTCTGAAGCAAGTAATAAAGCAGTATTGCCAAGCCTGTCCCTAGCGTCCACATCTGCCCCATTATAAAGTGCGTCTTTTACACCTTCACTATCTCCAACAGATGCTGCCTCTAAAAGCTGTGTATTTAAATAAGGCTCCACAGCATAAGAGTAACCTGCAAACATTGTATATAATATAGTAAAAAGTAGTATAATTTTCTTGTTCATATTCGCTCCAAACAGCATATATTAGCCTATCTTAATTAATTTTTTCCAAAAATTCAAGTAAATACTATAATATAAGTCAACAAATCATATATTTACTTTATTATTTAAGCTAATTTATCTTAAAACAGCACCATATTCTTGTTCTAATTTTCTCAATATATTATCTATTATCGGATTAATATCTTCATCTCTTAAGGTTTTTTCCATGTGAGAGAATGTTATTCTAACAGCAATGCTTTTAAAACCTAAGTTAATAGGTTTACCCTCAAACACATCAAACACTTCTGCACCTGTAATAACAGGGTCAAGGCCTTCAATACTATTAATAATATCATAAGCACTGATTTTATTTTTAACAATTAAAGCTAAATCCCTTTGAATAGACGGAAAACGAGAAAACTTTTTATATTTCATAGTTGATTTTTTCGCTTCGTTTATATTATAACTTTCATCTATTAACATGGAAAAATCTATTTCTGCTATATAACATTCGTTTTTAATATCAAGAGTTTCCATAACTTCTGGGTGTAATGCACCTATAAAGCCCAAAAATTTATCATTTAAATAAATCCCTGCTGATTTTCCAGGGTGTAGAAAATGGATATCTTCTATTCTTTTATATACGCAATTTATATTAAATTTTTCAAATAAATTTTCAAGGCTGCCTTTTATATAGTAAAAAGTGTCTAGTTTTGGCATATTTATCCAGCTTTCGTCATAATATTTACCAAAAACACCAAGTGCTAAATGAAGTTTTTCATCTGCTAAATTTTCTTTTCCTTTTGATTTATAAACAGATGAAAGCTCAAAAAGTTTTATACTATTATAGCCTATATTTTTATTTGTTTGCATATTTTTAATAACTGACGGAAATAAATATGTTCTCATCCATGCCATATCTTGGCTAATAGGGTTTAAAAGTTTAACAAAATTATTATCATCTTTTTCAAAAATAGATAAATAGTCAGCACCTAAAAATGAAAAGTTAAGTACTTCGTTATACCCTAAATTTTCCATAATATTTCGTGCTTGACGGCTGTATCTAACTTTTGGGCTTTGGATATCTATTTCACTATTAGTATGTGGCATAGTTACGCCGATTTTATCATAACCTATTACCCTTGCCACTTCTTCTGCTATATCACATTCTTTTGTAATATCGTTACGGAAAGTAGGGATAGTAGATATTAATTTATTATTATCTATTTTAGTTTCTATTAAAAGACTGTTTAATACTTTTGCCATATCACTGCCTGAAAAATCAGTGCCTAGTAATCCATTAATTCTATCTATACTTGATGATACAACTATATTTTCTTTTTTAAGGCTACTTTGCCCTGCTTTACCAGAAAGCACAACACCACCACATATTTCTGCAATAAGATAGGCTGCATAGTCTGTAAGTTTTTCTGTTGCACCATAGTCAATACCACGTTCAAACCTGTATGAAGAATCTGATGAAAGCCCTAATTTTTTAGAAGTTTTGCGAATACCTGACGGCTCAAAATAAGCACATTCTAATAAAATAGTATCCGTATCTTCCATAACAGAAGTATATTCTCCACCCATAATACCAGCTATGGCAAGTGGTTTTGTTTTATCTGCAATAACAAGCATTTCATTTGTTAATGTGTATTCTTTGCCGTCTAATGCTGTGATTTTTTCATTATCATAAGCATTACGCACAATAATTCCTTCATTAACATTTCTAATATCAAAAGCATGTAGGGGTTGGCCGTATTCCATAAGCACATAGTTTGTAACATCAACTATATTATTAATAGGGCGAACACCTGCTGCCCTTAATTTGGCCTGCATCCATAAAGGCGATGGTGCTATTTTTACACCTTTTATTACCCTTGCAAAATACATAGGGCATTTTTCGTTTTCTTCTATTTTAACTGAGATTTTACCCTCTATTTTTTCACTATCTTCTTTTAAAGAGTATTGTGGAAGTTTTAATTCTCTATTAAATACAGCAGCTGCTTCCCTTGCAGTTCCTATAACAGAAAGCCAGTCCGGCCTATTAGGGGTAGCATTAAATTCCACAATAGTATCCCCTGTACCTATGATTTTATTAATATCTTCCCCAAGTGAAGTATCTTCAGGCAAAACCATAATACCAGAATGTTCATTATTTAAGCCAAGCTCCCTTTCAGAACATATCATACCAAAGGATTCTACACCTCTTAATTTTGCTTCTTTAATTTTAATATCACCAATAACAGCACCGATTTTTGCAAAAGGCACAACCTGACCTTCTGCCACATTAGGGGCACCACATACCACTTGATATTCTTCTGTGCCATCAGAAACTCTGCATAAGCTAAGTTTGTCTGCATTAGGGTGTTTTTCTTTATGGATAACTTTTGCTGTAACAACATTATGTAATTCTGCAAGCTCATTAAACCCTTCTGCTTCAAGGCCTGCAAGTGTTAAGGCATCAGAAATTTCTTTTACTGTTTTATCGTTAAGGTCTACATATTCTTTTAACCAGTTAATGCTAATATTCATTATACCACCTAGAATTGTTTTAAAAATTTAAGAGAATTTTCATAAAATAAACGTATATCATCAATACCATATTTTAATAAGGCTATACGTTCAATACCCATACCAAAAGCAAAACCACTATATACTTCTGGGTCTATATTAACATGTTTAAATACTTCAGGGTTTACCATACCACAACCTGCAATCTCTATCCAGCCTGTGCCTTTACACATTCTACAACCTTTACCTCTGCAATGAACACAACCCATATCCACTTCAGCAGAAGGTTCTGTAAAAGGGAAAAAACTAGGACGAAGGCGAACATCTAAATCATCACCAAAAATACGTGAAATAAATAACTTTAATGTGCCTTTTAAGTCTGCCATAGTAATGCCTTTATCCACCACAAGCCCCTCTATTTGATGAAACATAGGGGAATGAGTTTGGTCATAATCACACCTATAAACTGTTCCTGGTGCAATAATTTTAATAGGCGGTTTTTGGCTTTCCATAACACGCACTTGCACAGGGGAAGTATGCGTTCTTAAAACAATATTGTTTTCATCTATATAAAAAGTGTCCTGCATATCTCTAGCAGGGTGAGATTTTGGCAAATTTAATGCTTCAAAATTATGGAAATCATCTTCTATTTCTGGCCCTTCTGCCACCATAAAACCAGCTGATGTAAAAATATCCACTATTTCGTCATATACTTTTTTTACAGGGTGTAAAGAACCTTTATTAAAAGGATAAGGGGATAAAGTTACATCAATATATTCTTGAGATATAGCCATATCTTTTAATGCTTTTTTTATACTTGTGGATTTTTCATTAAATTTAGTATCAAATTTATTTCTAAGGCTTTGTATAGCCTCACCCATTTTAGGGCGTTCTTCAGGAGCTAAAGTGCCTAATACTTTATTTAAAAGGCTAATTACCCCTTTTTTACCCATATATTTTACACGAACATCGTTAAGCTCATCTAATGTGGAACTTTTTTCAATTTCTTCTTCAAATTCAGAAGCCTTCTTTAATTCATCGTTATCCATATTTACCCTTAATATTTAAGAATTGATTAATATTGGATAGTATTATATAATATTTTAGTAAATTTTGCAATATTGAAAATATGAAAAATATTTGTAAAAAAATAACCATATCAAAAAAATATCATATATAGAGTAAGTGAAATAAAATATCTAAAAAAAATTATAATATTTTCCCATTTGTAAATGGTATATATGGGGAATATCTTCCCCACTATAATATAATATTGAGAGTAATCAAACTGAAATATTTAAAATTTATAATATCTTTCATTTTTTTATAAATTTATATAATAAAAAACCCTGTATATTTTAATACAGGGCATTATATTTTTACCTTCCACAATTAACATCTAAGCCTTTTTCAAAGTTATTAATTTCTGCATTAGTCCATTTTCTACCATTAGCACATTTGCCACTTATTACTTTATCATTTTGATATGTTAAAGTAGAAAATAAACGTCCATTTTCCATATAAAGTTTTCTTATGCCTTCTACTTTATCATTTTTATATGGTTGTTCTTGCATTAAAGCACCACTTTCATAATATACTTTACCTATTCCTTCTACTTTACCATTTTTAAATGGTATTTTAGCCATTAAAGCACCATTTTCATAATAAGATTTTGCTATTCCTTCTTTTTTACCATTTTTAAATGGTCGTTCAATTTTTAAAGCACCACTTTCATCATATTCTTTCTCTATTCCTTCTTCTTTACCATTTTTATATGGTGTTTCCCGTCTTAAAGCACCACTTTCATAATATCCTTTGTCTATTCCTTCTCTTTTATCATTTTTATATGGTATTTCAGCATCTAAAGCACCACTTTCATAATACCATTTTTCTATTCCTTCTCTTTTATCATTTTTATATGGTCGTTCAATATGTAAAGCACCACTTTCATAATACGATTTCTCTATTCCTTCTACTATACCATTTTTATATGGTGTTTCCCATACTAAAGCACCACTTTCATAATACCATTTCTCTATTCCTTCTTTTTCACCATTTTTATATGGTGTTTCCCATTCTAAAGCACCACTTTCATAATAAGATTTTCTTATGCCTTCTTTTATATCATTTTTAAATGGTATTTCCTGCATTAAAGCACCACTTTCATAATATTCTTTGCCTATTCCTTCTCTTTTACCATTTTTAAATGGTATTTCCTCCCTTAAAGCACCACTTACATAATAATATTCTTCCTTTAGTCCTTCTGCTTTATCATTTTTAAATGGTGTTTTAGCCTCTAAAGCACCACTTTTATAATAAAATTTTGCTATTCCTTCTTTTTTACCATTTTTATATGGTGTTTCCTGCTTTAAAATACTACTTTTATTATACCCTAATACTACTCCATCTGTTTTACCATTTTTTAAAGGAAACATAAAACTTGAACCTTCAATATTAAAACATACTACACCTGTTTTATTCTCTTTATAGATTCCTTGTTCTTTTAACTTATTAATCACATTTACATCTGTTTCTATTATATCACATTTGCTTTTATCATATGTTTCTGCAAACACATAAATAGGTAATATAGTAACAAATAAAACTAAAATTAATATTTTTTGCATAATAATTCTCCTTTAATTATAAAAAATATAATAGAACATATCATATTTGAAATATATTTACAATAACCATAATAAAAACCCTGTATTATTTTAATACAGGGCATTATATTTTTACCTTCCACAATTAACATCTAAGCCTTTTTCAAAGTTATTAATTTCTGCATTAGTCCATTTTCTACCATTAGCACATTTGCCACTTATTACTTTATCATTTTGATAT
>CALADT010000283.1 GCA_937890655.1 uncultured Mucispirillum sp.
GACTATACTTCATATTATAATGGAAATTATATATTGGATACTTTTAATATACATATTCCCCAACAATATATGGACCAAAATTTAAATATGGATTTTAATGCAAAACTATTTTATGAAGAAATCTATAATAAAAATTTTTCCATGATTACAGGTATAGAGCTAGAATTATATAAATATAGTGCCTTATTTGCAGAACTTAAATATATTAATAATTTTAACGCATGTTTAGGTGTTAAGGTAAAATTTTAAAATAGTCATTAATATTAACAAGTCAAATATCTCTATGAAAGTTTAATATTTTATCTTTTAATTTAAAATTATATAATATCAAGATATGTAATCTATAAGCAATAATAAGGTATTTCCTATATGTTTTAGTAAATATAATTTCCTAATAGCTTTATAAGAAATGACAATATAATTAAAATATCAATATTCTTAGTAGTATATATCTTAGTAATTATAACATCTTAAATTTTCTAATAGCCTGAATTTGATATAATCAATATTTTATAATAAATATTTATATTTATTATATTTTATATTAAGTATCAAGAAGTTATGATATTTATTAATACAAAAATATTTTAAAACACACTATATCTATGATTCAGTTTTATTGATTATTATAATAATTATAAAAAGTAGATATATTAAAAATCACAGCTATAATTATATTATAGCTGTGATAATATTTTTATTTAATGAAAAGCATTTCTCTATATTTTGGTAATGGCCATAAAGAGTCTGAAACTATTTTTTCTAAACTATCAACAATTTCTCTTAATTCTAACATAGCTTCAAGAATTTCTTCGTTATCTCCTTTTATAGCCTGTTCCATTTTTTCTGTTTTATCTGTTAAACTTTCTAAACCTTTACCTAAAAGTTCTACATTTCTTTTTAAAGCATTTACACCAACGGTAATACCTGCGTCTGTTGCTGATTTTACTGCTGAAAGCTCTGTTTTAAATTCTTCTATTACTGCTGGTAAAATATTATTACGAACAATATTTAATGCAATCTCACCTTCTATTCTAATTTTTCTATGGTAATCTTCTAAAAATACTTCAAACCTAGACTCTAATTCTTTTTTAGAATAAACACCATATTTACCAAAAAGATTAATATTTTTTTCATTTACAAGGCTTTTAAGTGCAGCTGTGGTTGTTGCAGCATTAGGAAGCCCTCTTTTTTTAGCCTCCTGTTGCCACTGCTCTGTATAACCATCGCCATTAAAAATAACGCGTTTATGTTTTGTAATTATAGATTTTAATACTTCTTGTAAAGCATTATTGAACTTATCTTCATTACCTACATAACTTTCTAATTGATCAGAAATATAATCAAGAGATTCTGCTACAATAGTATTTAATACCGTCATAGGACCAGAGCATGATTGGCTAGAACCAGGGGCTCTAAACTCAAACTTATTACCTGTAAAAGCAAATGGGCTTGTTCTGTTTCTATCAGTTGCATCTTTTGGTAAAGACGGTAACGTGTCCACCCCTATTTGCATAACTCCTGCTTTATGTTTTGAATTGTTTTCACCCTTTTCTATATTTTCAATAACCTCGTTAAGTTGATCCCCTAAATATATAGATATAATAGCTGGTGGTGCTTCATTAGCACCTAACCTATGGTCGTTACCTGCATATGCAACTGTTGCTCTTAATACATCAGCATGCATATCAATAGCTCTAATTATACCTGAAAGAAGTGTTAAAAATACTGCATTTTGTTGTGGATTGTTTCCAGGGTTTAGTAAATTTGTTTTACCATAGTTTATAGACCAGTTATTATGTTTACCACTTCCATTTACTCCTTCAAATGGTTTTTCATGTAAAAGACATACAAAACCATGCCTATCTGCCACTTGACGGAGTGTATCCATTACAAGCATATTATGGTCTACTGCCAAATTTAAATCTTCAAAAATAGGAGCAAGTTCAAATTGACCAGGGGCTACTTCATTATGACGAGTTTTTGCAGGCACCCCTAAAATCCATAATTCATTCTCTACTTCATTCATAAAGTTTAATACTCTTTGGTGAATAGAACCAAAATAATGGTCCTCTAACTGCTGATGTTTTGGTGGAGTTGCACCAAATAATGTTCTGCCTGTTTGTAATAAATCCGGCCTATGAAGATAAAACTTTTTATCTATTAAAAAATATTCCTGCTCTGCACCTAATGTGATTGTAACTTTTTCTTCCTTCATACCAAAACATTTCATTAAACGTTGAGTGGAAACAGCAAGGCTTTGAATGGAACGAAGTAATGGGGTTTTTTTATCTAAAGCTTCGCCTGTATAAGAACAAAAAGCTGTTGGAATACATAATGTAGCACCATTTGCATGGCGTTTAATAAATGCTGGGCTTGTAGGGTCCCATGCTGTATAACCTCTTGCTTCAAATGTTCTTCTTAAACCGCCTGATGGAAAACTTGAAGCATCCGGCTCGCCTACAATTAAATTTTTAGCTGAAAAAGCAAAAATGGCGTTATCATCTTTCATTTCCAAAAAGGAGTCATGCTTTTCTGCTGTTGAACCTGTTAAAGGCTGAAACCAGTGAGTAAAATGCGTTGCACCACGTTCTATTGCCCACTGTTTCATACCGTGAGCTACATCTGCTGCAATATCAGGGTCTAACTCTACCCTATTATATATGGTATTTAATAATTTCTCTGCTGATTTTTGTGGCAAATATTCTCTTATTACTTTTGCATTAAAAACATCTTCTCCAAAATTTTCTAATGTTGCTTTTTTTGCCTCTGCATATTTTAATGATTTATTTTCTGCAATAGAGTTAATTATTGCATACCTTTTAAAATCACTCATTAGTCTGCCTCCATATACATACAGTATCTATTTTCTAGGGATTATTATATAAAATTTTAAATAATAAGAAAAGTAGAAAATGAATAATACTATAAATATTCTACAATATATATTTTATGAATAAAAAAAGCAGCACTTTTCATGCTGCTTAAAAAAATTTATTATATTAAACCTAAAGGTATCATAGCATCTGCCACACGGGTAAACCCTGCAATGTTTGCACCCATTAAGTAGTTGCCTTTATATCCATACTCTTCTGCTGTTTCATAACATGTTTTATGAATATCACACATAATTGTTTGAAGCCTTGCATCAGTATAATCAAATTTCCATGTATCTCTACAAGCATTTTGTTGCATTTCAAGTGCTGAAGTTGCAACACCACCTGCATTTGTTGCTTTTCCCGGTGCATATAAAATATTTGATGATTGAAATAACTGTATAGCCCCAGGAGTGCTTGGCATATTTGCACCTTCTGTAACACATATGCAACCATTTTTTATTAATACACCAGCCTGTTTTTCATCTAATTCATTTTGTGTAGCACAAGGCATAGCTATATCACAAGGAATATCCCAAATACAACCGTTTTCTTTATATTCTGCAGTTTTATGATATGTAACATATTCTTTTATACGTTTATATTCTACTTCTTTTATTCTTTTTACAGTATCAATATTAATACCGTCTTTATCATAAATTACACCGTTAGAATCAGAACAAGCAATAACTTTCCCACCTAACTGCTGAACTTTTTCCATAGCATATATAGCCACATTACCAGAACC
>CALADT010000284.1 GCA_937890655.1 uncultured Mucispirillum sp.
TTAGAAGGTTCAATATAAAGAGTTTGTACACTAGTTGATTTATCTTGGATTATACCTTGTATATACTGGCTAAAATTAGTTTTACAAGGTATAGTATATCTTCCATTACGTAAAACAACTATTTTTTCTTGAATAAATTTATCTGCATTAGATGAATTAAATATACTAGAAAGTAGTTTTCTAATACTATTTTTATACTGGTTAATACCATACCTAATTTCTTTTAATTTTGGTGTAGCATCATCTTTTACCACACCTTTATCATCAATAGATTGGGTTATTAAATCTATTAAATATTCATAATTATTAAAACTTTCACTATACTCTAGTAAATTATTATATTTATTTTCAACTAATTTATTATGTATTTCACTAATTTTAATAAGAAAGTTTTTTATAACAATAAAATCTATTGGGTCAAATGATTTTGTTTTATCTGATAATATATAAAATAATTTATAAAAATCATTATCATCATCAATTAAAGCAGAACTTTCTCTAAACTCTATGGCCTGCTTAATTTCATTTTGCCTTTTATAAATATCTTCAATATTATTTAAAATATTAATATTTTTTAAAGAAGATTTAGAAAATGATGATATAAAACTATTAAGTATATATTCCTTAAAAGCATCAAATTCTAATGTTTGTGTATTATATTTCATCATTTTCTAAACTATACCTTATTTAAATGGGTTATAACGTTCTATATTTAATACTGTTGCTACCCTATCATAAATATAAGGCACTACCTTTAAAGTTATTTGAGCTGTTTCAGATAATTTAATATCTTTAACAAATTTCATATCTTTTGGTAACACAAATATTATTATCCATAATATAAGGCTTGCTATAACAGCACCTTTTAGCACACCAAAAAGAAAACCAAACCCTTTATTTACCCAGCCTAAATGTATAACTTGTAACGTATTATGGATTAAGTTACCTAGTATAATAACAATAACATATATAATTAAAAAACCTAAAATATATGCACCAAATGAAGCACCTGTTTCCCCAAAACCAATGCCACTCATTAATTTAAATAAAGGTTTATAAAGCATATATGAAAAAAGGACTGCTAATATTATACCTAAAATACTTATAGCCTCAGTGATAAATCCGTTTATTGTGCCTTTAAATGCAAATACTAATATAAAGACAATTAAAACAACATCAACAACACCCATTATAAAATCCCTTTTATAAGTTCACTAACTTTTTTACCTTCAGCTTGTGCACCAACTTTTGCCATAACTGTTTTCATAACTATTCCAAAATTTTTCTTTGAGTTATCATCAAGAGAAGATATAACTTCATTAATAATTTTTTTAATAGATTCATCATCAAGCTGTGCTGGTAAATATTTTTCTAAGACTTTAATTTCTGCAAGCTCTTTATCTGCTAATTCTTGTCTACCATTTTTTGCATAGATTTCTGCAGAATCTTTTCTTTTTTTTATGCTAGACATTACTACTTTTATAACACCTTCATCATCTAACTCACTAATAGCAGCTATTTCTGCATTTTTTACATCAGACTTTAACATTCTAACTGCATTTAGTGCAACAGAATCTTTTTCTTTCATGTAGTGCTTAATGTCCTCTAAAATTTGTTCTTTTAAACTCATAATATATATCTCCTATTTATTTATTTTTATATGGTATTGGGTCTACAACCCCTGCTTGATGAAAACCATTTAAACGTAATTTACAGCTTTCACATTCCCCACAAGCAGTATCTTCTGAAAGGTAACAGCTCCATGTAAGGTTAAGTGGTGCTTTTAATTCTATACCTTTTTTAATAATTTCTTTTTTTGATAAATGTATAACCGGAGTAATAATTTGTATATCTTTATCATCTGCTAATGCTACTTTTAATAAATCATTAAATTTATTATAAAAAATTTCTCTGCAATCAGGATAGCCACTTGAATCTTCTTCAACTGCACCTATATATATTTTTTTAGCATTAATAACTTCAGCCCAACTAACAGCAATAGATATCATATTTGCATTTCTAAAAGGAACATATGTTGATGGTAACGCCCCATTAGATGATGGTTCAGTATTAGTTTCAACTTCCATAGAAAAATCAGTTAAAGAAGAACCACCTATTTGTTTTAAATAGTCTATATTAACTGTTAATTTATTTTTTATATTATAAAAATTAGCAATATCTTCAAAGGCTTTATCTTCTCTTGATTGAGTTCTTTGCCCATAATTTATATGTAAAAGTGAAACATTATAACCATCATTTATAGCCGTTGCGATTGTTACACAACTATCAAGGCCACCACTTGCTAAAACAATAGCATTATCCATTTTAAACCTCATAATTTAAACCTCATAATAATAATTGTAAACTTTTATTATATATTAAAATAAAAACAAAATAAAGAGAATTTTATAAAAAAACAATATTTTTTTAAATTATTAAGATAAATATAGACTTTTTTATTTCTTCATATTATACTTTTAAAAATAAAGAAAAAACCAAAAATTTTTCAGGGGGTTTTTATGGGACAAATTCGTAATATAGGTATTATTACAGCAGGTGGAGACTGTGGTGGCTTAAATGCAGTTGTTAGAGGTGCTGCAAAAATGGCAGAATCAAAAGGTATAGGGGCATTTGTTATTCCTAATGGATATGCAGGTCTTTATAATTTAATTGATTTTGAATCCATTACAAGCCTACATGGTTCAAGAAGTGAAGATATTAAGTCTATTAGAGCTGGTAGTGAAGCTGGTCATTCTAGAGTAAAAATATCTAAAATTAAAGATGAAAATAAATATAACAGAATTGTAGAAGGTTTAAAAAAGTTTCAAATTGATGGGCTTGTAATTTCTGGTGGTGATGATACAGGTAGTGTAGTTGTAGACCTTCATGAAAATGGTATTCCTGTTGTTCATGCTCCTAAAACTATGGATTTGGATTTACAAACATACTCAGTTGGTGGTGATTCTACTATAAACAAAATTGCTACTATTTTAGAAGATTTAAAAACAACTGGTAGAACACATAATAGAATTATGGTAATGGAAGTATTTGGTAGATATGCAGGCCATACAGCATTTCGTGGTGGTATTGCAGCTGATGCTGACTGTATATTAATACCAGAAGTGCCTGTTGATTTTGATGCAGTTTATGCTCATATTAAAGAACATTATATGAGAAGAATTTTACAAAGTGATGTTAAAGCAGGTTCTTATACTATTGTTGTAGCAGAAGGTATTAAAGATGAAAAAGGTAATCTTTTTTCTGAAGGTGGGGAAAAAGATGCTTTTGGTCATGTTAAACTTGCAGGTGCTGGAAAATTTGTAAAAAATAAAATAGAAGAAATGTTAAAAGCTGACCCTGATGTTAAAAAATTTATGAAAGATTCTGGTATGTATGTTGAAGGTTTATTAGAAATACCTGAAGTAAGAGATGTAAACCCTGGCCACATAGTAAGATGTGGTGAAAGCTCTGCATTTGATGCTAACTTTGGTAAAGAAGTTGGTGCAGCTGCTGTTCAATTATTAATTGATAATATTCATGGTGTAACAGTTTCTCACATTACAGGTAATGGTGAAATTCGTTATATGGTTACAAAAGATGCTATTGAACAAAGGCACGTTAATTTAAATGTAGTTGCTTTACATGAAAACTTAGGTGTATGTTTTGGTAGAAAAGCTCAACCAGCAAGTCCTAAATCAGCTAAAATAGATTCTTTACCAGATAGAATATACTAAACTAAAATAAAATAAGCCCTTTTGAATAATCAAAAGGGCTTTTATATTATATGCAATATAATAATTTGTATATAAGTCATTTTTTATTAAGTATTGATAATATTATATATGTTTATATTATTCTTAATTCTCATACTACATTTTTAATTACTAACAATAAAGTAATAATAATTATAAATATTAAATAACTTACATACTTTTTACCAATATTATGTTATATTTTTTACATATAAGTTACTTATTAATATAATAGATTTTTATTATATAACATATTTAACAATTTATATATAATCATTTTTTGTTTTATTAAGTATTAATAATATGAAAATAACAATTATTGATAAACTAAAATTTATATTATTCTTGAATAAGCCCTGCTACTCATCAAAAAGAGTTTTTGCATATTTATAAATATCTTCATGAGTATAAAATGGGTTTAATATTTTTTTTCTTAATGATTTATTTTCAAAACGAAAGGTTTTCCAGTTTAATGTTATAACTGTTGCTTTATAATTATTAAAAATGAGTTTTTCTGATATTTGTTCTGATAAATTATAAAGATATGAATAAATTTCATTTTTAGATGAAATATCATACTCAAAAGTTGTAGCTTTACTAATTGATTTGTTTTCTAATTTTACATATTCATCTTCTTCATATACACCGTTTACTGCATTATGTAGTTTTTTACCGTAAATACCTAACATATCCTCTATTTTATCTTGCTCTATCATACGTAAATCCTGCACAGTAAAAATACCATGTTCTGCTAATTTGGATTCTGTGCTACTACCTATTCCCCATAGGTTAGAAAGAGAAAAAGAGTCTATAAAGGATATAGCATCTTTATCTTCCACAATATAATATCCATTTGGCTTATTAACATTCGTAGCCATTTTTGCCATCATTTTATTAGGCCCTACACCTATGGTGCATGTTATATCAAAATATTTTTTTATTATATATTTTATTTTCTTTATTAACTGTTTTGTATCCATATTAATAGAAGTAATATCAGCATATGCCTCATCAATAGATGAAACATGTATTGTAGGTAATATTTTAGAAAGAAGTGAAAATATATTATTAGATGTTTTTATATATTTTTTTGAATCAACTGACATAAAAATAATATCAGGGCATAACTCCACTGCTATTTTACTACTCATACCTGAATGTATGCCATACTTTCTTGCTTCATAAGAACAAGTACATACTACTCCCCTACTTCTAGAACCACCAACAGCTAATGGTTTATTTTTTAAATATGGTTTAAAAGATTGCTCAACAGATACATAAAATGCATCCATATCAATACATAGAATACGATGCCCCATTAAAATCTTTAAACCTACATAAATTGATAGCCTTGCTCTCTTAAACGTAATAACATTACATATCTACCAATAACTTCAAAACTATCATCTTCTAATATTTGTATAGGTTTAAATTCATCATTAGCAGGTAATAAAAATACACCTTCGTCTGTTTTTTTAAATGTTTTTAAAGTAACTTCTCCATTAATACGGAATGCACCTATTTGACCATTACCTATTTCTTTACTAGGTTGTATAAATACATAATCACCAGGAAGAATACCTTTATCCTTCATACTATAACCATCTACTATTAAGAAAAAACCACCATTAGAATTTTTAAGAAATTCTTTTATAGGGATATAACCTTCTACATTTTCTTCTGCCATAACAGGTGTTCCAGCAACAATTCTACCAATTACAGGTATGCCTTGATCTTCTTCTTGGCTTATAGGTGCTAACGATCTTGCCACCCCTGATGACCTATTTAACACTCCTTGTGCTTCTAACCTATCAAGCATAGCCTTAACAGTGGAAGGAGAACTAACCCCCATACCTTTTGCTATTTCTCTAATAGAAGGAGAATAGCCGTTATCTTTATGAAAATCTAATATAAATTGTAATAAACGTTCTTGTTTACTTGTCATACTTCACCCCGAACAGTTGTTCAATAGAACATTTATACTATTATTTTAAAAAAATAGCAACTATTTTTTATACTTTTCTAGGTCATATGATTTTATTTTTCTATAAAGATACGTTCTTTCCATATCAAGCATTTTAGCAGTTTGTGCAATATTCCAATTAGTAGATTGTAATGCTTTTAAAATATATACTTTTTCAAATTCATCTCGTGCTTCTTTTAAAGATGGATTATATAAATTATCTTGTATAGTAATTTCCATTTCTGAAATACCTGATAATAAAATATTTGGTGCATCTTTTACATCTAATTCATTATTTTCAGATAATACAACCATACGTTCTACTATGTTTTTTAATTGTCTTACATTTCCTGGCCATTCATAATTG
>CALADT010000285.1 GCA_937890655.1 uncultured Mucispirillum sp.
TAATAATACATAAAAATTGCAATAATAATATGATAAAAAAACAAAATTAATACAAGAATAACTTTATATTTTTATAAATTTATGGTAGTAATTAAGTAATGTTAGTGAGGCATTAAATGAGATTTAAGAGAAATTACAGGAAAACCGGTCATAAATCAAATAGATATATAAGATATTATAGAAATAAATACGATAAAGGCGTGGTATTTACTCTATTATTTATAGTAATATCACTTATAGTTTTTATATACAGCCTTATTATTTCCAATAATAAAATAATACACAGTATTCAAGAAGTTGGTTCTTCACGTATTAATTCCTTTTCTACTAAAATAGAAAACGTAGTAAACCTTTATACCCTATTAATGGAAATGGGTGCCTACCAATATGAAATATTAAATATGAAAAATGCAACTCCAGAAGAATATGATTTATGGTTTAAGCATTTTGTAAAACGTGCTTCAGATACATTTAATATTAATATTGAAAAAGCATATACCATTGATTTTTTAAAGGATAGTTTTAAATTAATGAACAGCTATGAATATAATTTAAATGTTTATACAAAAGATTATATATCCAATAGACCATGGTTTAAAAGTGCCATAAATAATGAGGGAGAAGTTATTTTTTCTCCTGTTTATATTGATGCCCACGATAATAAACGCACTATAACCATAGCGACAACCATATTTAATGGAAAAGGTGTGTTAGCACTTGATATTAATGTGGAAGATATGCAGGAATACTGGATACCTGCAAAAGATAGTATGGATAAAAGTGCATATGTTTTATTAAATCAAGATGGTCAATATATTTTTTGTAATAAAGTAATGGATGAAGCATTTGAAAGAGAAAATAAAAACGCCAATAGGACAGATATTATACCATTTTTATACAAACAAATTCAGGAATCAAACCAAAATGAAGGGTTTTTCCAAACAGATATTCCTAATGCAGGGGGACATTACGTTTTTTATTCTAAAGATAAACAGTCAGGGTTCATTGCTGTTACCATATTAAATAGTAAAGAGTTTTATTCTAAATCATCCATATGGCAAGTAAGATATTTAATTATTTTACTTATATTAGCAATAGCAAGTATTGTAATTTATGCAGAAGAACAATATTTAAATAAAAAAAATAACGAATCAAATGAAGTTATTAATATGTTAGGTAACTCCTATTATGCTATTTATCGCATAAACCTTAATACAGAAGAATATACTATTGTCCGTTGTTCTCCTTATATAAGACGATTAATTGAAGAAACAGGTAGTTATAAAGAACTTTATGATATTATAGCCCTTTCTATGGATAGCATTTCAAGGGAAGAATTTTGCAAAGGATTTTCCATGGAGAATATAAAATCTTTATCAGTAAAAGACAGGCTTGATTATGGTATTGATTTATACAGGCTTTTAGAAGATGGCTATAAATGGGTTAATTTACGAATTATTATAGATAAAACAATTTCGGAAGATAATATACTTTTATGTTTTAAAGAATGCGAAGAAGAACGTAAAAGAGAGCTTGCACATATTAGCGTGTTAGAAGATGCACTTAATGCTTTAAAAGAAAGTTCAGAATCAAAACGTATATTATATTCTAGTGTATCTCACGATATGAGAACGCCATTAAATGGTATAATAGGTATAGCAGAGCTTATGGGTAATTATATTAATGACCCTGTGAAATTGGCAGATTATCTTGATAAAATAAAAATTTCTGGCACACAGTTAATTACATTAATAGATAACTTTTTGGAAACAGCAAAGTTAGAAAGTAAAACACTTGAAACAAATATTGAAACATTTTCCATAGAAACACGAGTAGGGGAAATAATTAATATTTTTTCTATTATAGCTCAAAGAGATAACAAACTTTTTACATCATCATTTAATATAAAACATGATAATGTAAAAGGCGACCTAAATAAATTAATGCATATACTTAATAATATATTATCAAATGCGTTTAAATACACTAATGAAGGCGGTATAATTAATTTAACTATCCAAGAGCAGGAAACAGCAGGGTTATCATACTATAAATTTATTATAACAGATAACGGAATAGGTATGAAAGAAGAATTTTTAGAACAAATTTTTATGCCGTTTACAAGGGAGAAAAGAGAATCTACAAGAAGGATAACAGGAACAGGGTTAGGGCTTTCCATAGTCCACAGTCAAGTGCAACATATGAATGGTAAAATTAATATTGAAAGTAAATATGAAGAAGGAACAACTGTTACAATTATTCTACCATTTGAAGCATCTAAAAATGATGAAAAGAAAGAAGAATATATGGAAGATGTAAATGTGAAAGAAATTGCAGGTGTAACAGTGCTGGTGGTGGAAGATAATGTTGTAAATATGCAAATTATGACAGAGCTATTGGCCTTAAGGAAAGTTCATGTAGAACAAGCATGGAATGGAAAAGAAGCAGTTCGAATGTTTAAAGATTCTAAAGTAAACCACTTTGACGCTATTTTAATGGATATACAAATGCCTATTATGGATGGTTTAGAAGCTGCTAAAAAAATACGCAGTTTAAAACGTAAAGATGCACATGTTATACCAATAATTTCCCTTAGTGCAAATATATTTGAAGAAGATATAAGAGCTGCAAAAGAAGCAGGTATGAATGAGCATTTAGCAAAACCAGTTAATTTAGATTTACTTTATAATACATTATCAAAATACATAAAAAATAGGAAAACACATAATTAATACAAAGTTTTTTGGTATGTATTTTGCAATATCTTTTATAAAAAGGTGAAATATGATAGTAGCATTTGAAGGGCTTGACGGTTCAGGCAAAGGAACACAATCACAAAGATTATCAGCACGTATGAGTGCAAAAGGTATAGATAACTCTCTTTACAGCTTTCCAAACTATAAAGGCACCAGTTTTGGGCTTGAAGTTGGCAAATACTTAAACGGTGGTTTTGGGAAGTTAGATGAAGTTCCACCACAGTTTCCTGTTATGCTTTATGCTATGGATAGATATGAAATGAAAAAACGTATTATAGAAGATATACGCTTGGAAACAAATATTATATTTGATAGATATGTGCCATCAAATATAGCACATCAAGCAGTGAAATTCCCAGAAAACCAGCAAAAAACATTTGCAGACTGGGTAAAACGTCTTGAATATAATATCCTTGAAATGCCAACACCAGATGTTATTATTTTTCTAGATGCAGACCCAAAAATTGCTTCTAAAATGGTATTACAAAAGGGACAGCGTTCCTATACAAACAGTGTTAAAGATATGCACGAAGAAAATCATGAATATATGGAAAAAGTTTATAAAATGTATAAACAAATGGCTCAAGAAGAAGACTGGATAATTATGCAGGTAACAGACGGGGAAAATATGCTACCTGAAGATTTTATTGCCAAAAATATTCTTGTAGCATTAGCAAGAAAAGGTTTTCCAGTGGAAGAACCAAAACTTTTTTAAAATATTATATAAAAAATAATTTATTATTATTTGATTTTTTACGATATATATATATTATAAGAGTTGTGAACTTTACAATTTTTGCTAGACAAATGTATAAGATTTGCTTGCATAGAATAAAAGTCGTTGATATAGTGGGAGCAAGTGGGAGGCTTTTATGAACTTATCTTTAGAGTTTACTAATGATGAATTGGAAATGTTGGAAAAGTATGCTAAAAAACATAATATCTCATCATCTGATTTTATTAAACGTGCTATTTTAGAACGTATTAAAGATGAAAATGATATGGAAGTATATGAAAGTGCCATTAATATGTATACTAAAAATCCATTATCTTATTCTCATTCATCTGTTATGCGTGAGCTTGGTATAGCAAAGTAAGGT
>CALADT010000286.1 GCA_937890655.1 uncultured Mucispirillum sp.
ATACTCCAAAATTTTTCTTAAAAATTTAGACTTTCTTTAAAATGTTTTAACTGTTATTCAAATTTCATGTAATACTCCTTATTCTTTTTTTATAACACAGTTTTTTCTCTTACACAAAATTTTTTACAGTGCATAAATATTGTTAGTAATTTAAAAGAGTAATGTATTATTTTTTTAAGAAATAAACTTTTTAAAGTAAAAGTTATTATTAGTGATTATTGTAATAAAATATAAATGTTTTACCAAATTTAAATATTAAATAAATATATTTTTAAATTATAATAAAATTGGTTTAATTTTAAAGATTATTTATATAAATAAATTTATAACTTTAGAAAATTCTTTTTATGGTTTTAAAGACTTTTTATAAAATAATATAAAAAAAGGCGAAATATTTTCGCCTTTTATATAAATTAGTTATCGTTATTTTTATCTCTTAAATCAAGAATAGGTAATGCATTAGGTGATGAAACATATGGAAGAATACCGTTCCATTTTTGTATTTCATAATATCTTACTAAGTTTTTAGTAAGTGATTTAGATATTAATTCGTTTGCTTGAGCTTGAGATTCTGCTTCAATACGAAGTGCTTCTGCTTTACCTTTAGCTTCAATAATTCTCATATTAGCTTCATTTTGTGCAACTGCTTCTTTTTTAGCATTTTCTGCCAATGTAATATCTAATTCACGTTTTACTTTTTCAGCTTCTTGAGTTTTTTCAACTTTTTCATTAATTCTTTCTACAATTCTTTGGTCATATTTTGGTGGGCGAACAAAAGTAATTGTATCTATAATAAAACCTTCTGGTTCTAATTTTGCTTTAGCTGCTTTATTAATCTCCAATAAGAAATCTGTTTGTTTTTCTATTAAATCTTCAACAGAATATTTGTTAGCATTTTCAATTAAAATATTTCTTATTTGAGTTCTTAAATAACCTGCTTGTATATCAGCTAATGGTTTTCTAAACTTTTTAAATAACTCAGGAACTTTTTCACTATTTACTGTAAAGTTTACACCAACAGGAACAGACGTTGTTAGACCTTCTTTTGTTTGAAATTGCATCATTTGGTCATCATCATAAACAACGTTTTGCATAAAAATAGGAAACTTATATATTTCTTGAGTTAATGGGTTATACCATACTCTACCTGAAACAATAGATACTTCATCAACACCACGTTCAGAACCATATAAATTAACTCTAATACCAGTATAACCAGCATCAATTTTTTTTGTGAAAAAAACAACTGATATTGCAAGTAAAATTATTAGTGGAACTAATATAAACACTAATGTTTGGATTTTTTTCATATTTTTCTCCTTTTTTTAATAGTCATGTATGCTATCATACTTATTTATCAATGTCAAATTGTATTAAATTTATTGTAATATTTTAGTGCCACATAATAATAGTTATTAATAATATATATAGTTTTATTATTAATGAGTTTAATTGTTATAAAAAAAATTAAACATTATCAATATGATATATAACATATTGATAAATAATAAAATAAACTTATTAACAAATCAATGAAATTTGTTATCAAAAAAATACTATATGTATTACTGAAAATTAATATCAATAAAATATAAGATTGTTTAATATGGAAGCTTTTCATAAGCATATAGAGTTAGTAAACCCTGAAGATAATTTTTCTAAATACTGCGTTAATGAAAATGATAATGTAATTGTGGATGCTTTTGTAAAAAAAGTGCAGTTCATGCAGGGTTAATGGATAAATTTGCCCCTGTGGAGCAAACTCAAAGTGTATTAAAGGATGTATTAAGTCAAAAAAGGCATAATAAAACTGCTGTATACATATATGTTTCTTTTTGTGAAACTCATTGTTTGTATTGTGGTTTTTATAATCAGCCATATAGAAAAGAGCAAAGCAAAATATATACAGATGCTTTAATTAAAGAAATAGAATTATGGAAAGATACTGTTGCTTTAAATTTTTCTCATATTAATGCTTTATATTTTGGTGGTGGCACTCCAACTGCTTTAGAAGTTGAAGATATTTAAAGAATCTTGAAAACTGTCCATAATGTTTTACCACTTTCTAATGACTGTGAAATTAAAATGGAAGGCAGAATTTCTAATATGACACAAGAGAAAGTAGAAGCATACTTAAATGGTGGTGTTAATAGGTTTTCTTTAGGTGTTCAATGTTTTAATACAGAATTAAGACGTTCTATGGGAAGAAGTGATAGGGAAAATATTATTAAAACTATAAATATGATAAAAGGTTATGACCAATCAGCAATAGTGCTTGATTTGATTTATGGTTTTCCTAATCAAACTATGGATATATGGAGAGATGATATTAAAATGGCTCAAACTTTAGAAATAGATGGTTTTGACTGTTATCAATTAAACGTTTTTCCTAACACTCCATTAGGCAAAAGAATAACAAATGGTTCTATGAACCCAACTTTAACTGTTCAGCAAAAAACTGAGTTATTTTTAGAAAGTATTAATCTTATGAAAAAAGAATTATATGCTCGTATAAGTGTAAACCATTGGCAAAGAACAACAAGGGAACGTAATATATATAACCGTTATGCAAGTTGTTTATCATTTGGTTGTGGTGCAGGTGGTAATATAAATGGCCATTCTTATATGGTTTTAAGGGATTATCAAGGTTATTTATGTGCTGTTAATAACGGTGTAAAACCAATTATGGGTATAAGTATTCCAGATAAAGATTATAGTTTATATAAAGAAATAAGTGAATATTTTGAAACAGGCCATTTAGATTTAGTTTATCTTGAAAATAAATACGGCTATCCTTTAAGAGATATATATTCTAAATTATTAACTAAATGGGAAAATGCTGGTGTTATAAAACAAGTAAATAATAATAAAATAATTTTAACAAAAGCAGGCCAATTTTGGTTTGTTAATCTTTCACAGCTATTGCAAGAATATATTAAACTAACAATTATGTTTAATAAAATCAATAGCAGTAAAACATTACAGGAAGTAGCAGGGTAATTTATGATTATAAGGGCTTTTATTATGACAGGATTAGTTTATGAAAAAGATACTGGTAATTATAATAATTTTTATACTCACAGGATGTGCAGCAAGTTCACAAGTGATAGTAAAGAATAAACAGTGTGCAGTGCCTGCGCGGGTGGAATTAAAAGCATTAGATAATAAAAGCCATATTGGCAGTGAAAAAAATACTGCAATATTAATGCTGAATATTGCTGATTTGGTGGGGTATGTAAATAGTTTAGAGGCATCTATTAAATGTTTCAATGATATAAATAAGGAGACGGAAAAATGATTTTTTTAAAAGTGTTTACATTTTTATTAGCTGTAACAGGCATATTTATCTTAATTTATAAAAATTTTAATAAAATTAAAGCATTCATTGCTGCATTTAAAGCAAAAGTAATGAATGTTGTTATTAAAATTAAAAATTTCTTTGGTGAGCGTTTTTTGCGAAGACTGCCAATTTACCGAGCGAGTAGCGAGGAAACAGAAATTGCACAGCCTGGAAATGATAATAAAAAGCAGGCAGGTAGTGATGGAAACAGAAGTAATTAACACATTAGCTAATTCTACAAATGTAGTGATTTTAATACTTTTAGCTTCAGGTCCACTTTTTGGAGCAGGTATAATTTTTGTTGTTTACAGGCTGATTAATAAGTTTGGAGATAAATTTATAAAAGCTATGGATGATATAGTAGATCAAGTCAAACAGACTAAAGAGCTGATATCCAGCTTATATAAAGATGTTGATGGGTTAAAAGAAGAAGTATAGGAAGTGAAAGATATTACAACTGATAATAACCGCAGGTTAGAGTTAATAGAAAAGCAAAATTATGGCAAATAAAGATTTTGACGCAGAAAGCCCACAAGCTGAAGTTAGAGAGTATTGCTTTCGTGTGTGGCGGGCATGTAACCGTGATTTTTCAAAAGCTGAAAGGCAGATAAAAAAAGAAGATTACTGCTCTGTTATACGCTCTACTCTTTCCCGCTGGGCTAAAAAATATGGTTGGATAGAAAGAGCTGACGGATTAGATTTAAAGGAAGAAAAAGCAGAATCAGTAGAACAGCAGGTATTAAATGATTTGGTAAAAATACATGAAAAAATAATGCTGTATGTAGAAAATCAGCCAATAGATGAAGTGGACACTGCTAAAATTAACTCTCTTGTAAATAATGCAAAGCAGATTGCAGATATTACAGGCAAAATAAGAAAAAGCAAACAGGAAGCACTGCTTAATGATGAAAAAGAGCAAGTGCAGTTTAATTTTAAGAGCGTGTAAATGAAACCAAAAAAACATATAGATATTAACTGCCCAGCAGTTTTTCGCTCGCTGTGGGAAAATAAGTGTCGTTATAAAGTTTTATATGGGGGCCGTGGCAGTGGCAAAACACATCAAGTGGCATAATATCTTGTGGTTAAAAGTTTATTACAAAAAGAAAAAATACTATGCATACGAGAAATACAACGAAGTATTAAAGAAAGTGTTCATGCTGTGTTGGTAAGTAATATTAATGCTTTAGGGTTAGATAAGTATTTTACAGTGACAGAAAATAAAATAAGCAACATAGCAGGCAGCGAGTTTATTTTTGCAGGCTTACGTATGAATATAGATAGTATCAAATCTATTGAAGGCATTAGTAAATGTTGGATTGAAGAAGTTCAAAACGTAAGTCGTAAAAGTTTAGATGTTTTAAGACCAACGATAATAGCAAAAGATAGTGAAATAATAATAACATTTAACCCAGAGCGGGATGAAGACCCTGTGTGGCAAGATTTTATTGTTAATACATCAGAATATTCATTTGTGCAAAAGGTTAATTATTATAATAACCCATTTTTTCCAAAAGATTTAGATAAGGAAAGATTGGAATGTTTAGAAAAAAATAAAGATGATTACGACTGGATTTGGCTTGGTGAGCTTAGAAAAATAAGCGATGCTCAAATTTTTAAAAATATATTTGAAGTGCGTGAGTTTGAAACGCCAGAAAAAGCAAGATTTTTTCATGGTGCTGACTGGGGATATGCTAATGACCCTACGGCACTTATACGCTACTACATACATGAAGGCTCCTTGTATATAGACCAAGAAGTGTGTGAGTTGCATGTGGAATTAGATGATTTACCAAGATTATTTAATAGAATAACAACAGCTAAAAAATGGCCAACTTATGGCGATAGTGCACGCCCTGATATTATAAAATATATGCATCGTAAAGGTTATCACATACGCAAAGCGGATAAATGGGCATGATCTATTGAGTAAGGTATTGGATATATCAGAAATTTTGAAAAAGTAATTATACACCCAAGGTGTGAAAATACTATTGATGAGTTTAAAACATATAGTTATGAGCAAGATAGGCATACAAATGAAGTATTGCCTTATGTAGAAGATAAACATAATCACAGCATAAATGCATTAAGATATGCACTATGGAAGTTAATAAAGCGAACACAAGACCAAAAATGATGAAAAGAAATAGTGTAAGACAAAAACAAAACTTGTTGAAAGTAAGCTGGAAAGCATTAAAAGGCTTAGTTAATAAAGATGTTAATAAAACAATCCGTAAAGCTTATGGTGTGCCACTTACAAATGTTGGGGAAGATGTGAAAGTTGCAATGGATAATGCACTAGAAGCATCAGGGCATTTTAATGTTATTAGAAATGTAGTTGCAAGCGGTGGAATAGATGCATACCCACAATTTTTAGGCTACAGCTATCTTTCAGGATTGCAGCAAAATGGCTTTATACGTGCAGGTGTTGAAGGTTTGGCACATGATATGACTGCAAAGTTTATTGTGCTTATACGTTCATCAGATACAGAGAATAATGATGATGATAAAATAGATAAGATTAATGAATTTTTAAACAAGTTTCAAATAAAAGAACTGTTTAATAAAGCAGCAGCTTTAAATGGCTATTTTGGAGGCTGTCTAATATTTATATATACAGGTGATGATTTATTATCAGCTCTTGATGAAAAAAGCTTAAAAAATAGCATAAAAAACTTTGTGTTGGTAGAGCCAATAAATACATATCCGGGCAGGTATAATAGCACTAACCCATTATCTCCTAGTTATTTTATTCCAGAAACATGGTTTGTGCTGGGGCAGGAAGTGCATGCATCAAGGCTTTTATATTTAGCAGCTGATGAAGTAAGTATGTTGCTTAAACCAACTTATAATTTTTACGGCATAGCACCTGCTCAGATTGCAACTGATAGTGTTAGTCATTTTATAAAAGATAGGGAAGCAGTTTCAAGACTGTTACATAAATACAGTTTACTTGTTTTTAAAACAGATATGGGCTCTGCCCTTTATAATGGCAACCCTGAAGAACTTTACTCCAGAGTAAAAGTTTTAGCTGATTTTAGAGATAATGACAGCGTTATTATTATAGACAAAGAAGATGAAGATATTATTACAGTTACTACCAGTATGGCAGGTATTACTGATGTAGTCCGTTTAAGTTTAGAATTAATGCCTATCATGTATAGACAGCCACTTACAAAATTTTTGGGAATTAGTCCCGGAGGCATGAACGCCACAGGTGAAAGTGATGAAAATATTGATTTTATATTTAAGGTGCAGTCATCAAATGATGAAAGTAAAGAAGTAAATAATAATAAAATCAAAGCTGATACTTATGTTCAACTTGTAACAGCTGGTGTAATAAGCCCAGAAGAAGCAAGAAAAGCATTAGCTGAAGATGAAAAATCAGGATTTAATAGTATAGATATTGATGCAGTGCCAGAAGTGACAGAAACAGGTAATGAAGATTTATTTGGAGGTTTAAGTTTAGACTGGGATCCTTATACATATGATGAATTTGATGAAAGTAAATTTAATAGAAAACCTAATGGTTAATTTGGATGGCTCTAGTAGTGATAATAATGAACCATTTTGCAAAGCATATAATGAATATTCAGGTAAACCAAGAGAAGAAATAGAATATTTAATAAAAAAGAAAATGGACATGTT
>CALADT010000287.1 GCA_937890655.1 uncultured Mucispirillum sp.
AAAATAAACTCCATATAGCTGTGGTGGTAGATGAATACGGTGGCACAGCAGGTATTATTACTATGGAAGACATTTTAGAAGAAATAGTAGGGGATATTCTTGATGAATACGATATAGATAGCGAAGAAATAAAACAGGTTACGGAAACAAAATATTTAATTAATGGCAGAATGAGTATTGATGATTTTTGCGATTATTTTAAAATAGATGATTTTTCAGAAGATGATGATTATGACACAATAGCAGGTTTTGTTTTTGATTTAGCTGGCGAATTTCCAAAAATAAACGATGAATTTATATGGAATAATTTTAAATTTACCATAAGGGGTATGAATAAAAGAAGAATAGCGTTATTAGAAATGGAAATAATTGATAACAACACCCCTAAAGGAGAAGAAAATAATGAGCAGTAAACCATTTCATGCAGGGCTTATTGCTTTAGCAGGGCTACCTAATGCAGGTAAATCCACATTATTAAATACAATAATAGGGGAGAAAATAGCCATTGTATCCCACACTCCACAGACTACGAGAAACGCAATTTATGGCATAAAAACTACAAAGGAATATCAGGCTATTTTTGTGGATACTCCAGGGTTCCACTCGCCTAAAAACTCATTAAATAAAGCCATAGTCCAACAGGCAGTGGATAGTTTATCCATAGTAGATGTTATATGCTTATTAGTGGAAGCAGGTGGCAAACGTGGTAAAGATTTTAATAATTTAATAGCGTTAATAAAAAACGCACCACAAGAAAAAATATTAATTATAACAAAAATAGATGCTGTATCAAAAGAAGCAGTTTACAAAACAGCAGAAGAACTTTTTCCATTATGTGAGTTTAAACATGTATTACCTGTATCTGCAAAAAATAATATAAATGTAGATACATTAATGGAATTATTATATGATGAACTACCGGAAAATGTTATGCAGTATGATGAAGATTTAATAACAACACAGCCAGAAAAGTTCTTAATATCAGAATACATAAGAGAACAACTTTTTATGCGTCTACGTAACGAAGTCCCACATGATACATTAGTGAATATAGAAGATTATAGAGATAAATCAAAAGTTATGGAAATAGACGCAATAATATATGTCAACCGAGAATCCCAAAAAGGCATAGTAATAGGAGAAGGTGGCTCCATGCTAAAAAATATAGGAATCTCAGCAAGGAAAAACCTAGAATCCTTTTTTGAAAAACAAGTAAGACTAAATTTAATAGTGAAAGTGAAAGAGAATTGGGTGGCAAGGCAGGAGTATTTGGGTATGCAAGGCCTTTAAAAACTATATCTTTTAACTTACTACTTCGTTGTTTTAAGTATGTGGCTTAGTCATTTATTACCTATAAACTCCTTTCGCCACAACTTAAATCCGCCTTGTATTAAGCTAAAATCTTATAGTTTTATGTAGTTATTACTCTGCGTTGGTTTAAAATTTTATTCAGTCATTTACTTTTTTATGTAAACTCCTTTTACGGCTAAATCTATTAGCTCACTACTGTGTTGTTATTATTTTTTACTAAGTCATTTACTTATATGTAAACTCCTGTCGTAAAAAATAATATCCGCCTTGTATTGAACTAATATCTTTTTGCCTTATATATTGTATTTGCCTTGATTATACTAAAAACCTTATAACCTTATATATTTGTATCTACCTTGTATTGAACCAATATTTTTTAGTCTTATAAATTATTTTTATAAGAAAGCTATGATTATTTACTTAACAATTATTTTTTATCACTACACTAACCATGCATTACTGTCTTTTCTGAGCTTTCAAGCGAAGAATCTCAAAAATATACCTATAATATTTGCTACTTTTTTTTACACAGACGTGAAAAAATCTAATTGAAAAAACACATTATTTTTTAGATATTTCGGTTCGTTGCACTCACTCTCA
>CALADT010000288.1 GCA_937890655.1 uncultured Mucispirillum sp.
ATATATAATATTTTCTGATAAGGCTGTTGCTAAATCACTTTCTCTAACAATAGCACCACGTCCAATATTTACTAAAACAGCAGTTTTTTTCATTTTTTTAAACTCTTTTAATGAAAATGTATGTCTTGTATCTGGTGTTAATGGTGCTGTAATAATAAGAAAATCAGACCATTCCAAAAGCTCATCAAATGTAGCATAAGTTGCACCAAAAATTAATTCTGATTGTTTATTTCTATGCCTATTATGGTATATTATATCCATAGAAAAACCTGATGCAATTTTTGCAACAGCTTGCCCTATATTTCCCATACCAAATATTCCAAGTGTTTTTTTATAAAAATCTAACCCTGAAAATAAATTATGGTTTGCATTGCCAGAAAATCTTCCATTACGTGCATATTTATCTGCCTGAGGTATATGACGTGCTGCAGCCATAAGCAAAGCAAAACCTAACTCTGCCACACTTTGTGTTAAAAAATGACGAACAGTGCATACGGTTATACCCCTATGTGTTGCATAATCAATATCTATATTATCAGTGCCTGCATCATAGTTTACAATAACTTTTAATTTTGGAGATGATTCCATTAATATTCTATCAATACTATCAAGGGAAGTGCATATAATAGCATCAGCATCACTCATCATCTGTCTAAGCCTAATAGGTGGTAGTGGTTCATCAGAAGTATTTATATCAACTCTTATATCTTCTAAATGTTTATTAATTATTTCTGGTAGCTTTGATGTAATTACAACTTTCATAACACCCTCACTTTATTAGTATTTTTTTCTTTTAAATAAATCAGTTCTTTTTGATATAACTCTATCAATAAATAACATACCATTTAAATGGTCTGTTTCATGTTGTATTAATATAGCTTCAAAACCACTACACTCTAATACATGTTGTTGCATATTTTCATCAAGATAGTTTACAACTATATTCTCTGCACGAGTTACATTACCTGTATAATCAGGGACAGACATACATCCTTCTCTTGATGTTACCATACCACTATGTTCTATAATTTCTGGGTTAATCATCACCATAAAACCATGGTTTTCTTTACATTTTTTGTTAAGAGAAGCATCTATGGTAATAATTCTAACAAGTTCGCCTATTTGTGGGGCAGCAATACCTGTTGAATGGCCAGCATCAAGCATAGTATCTTTTAAATCTTGAATTATGTTTTTTATGTTATCATTAAGCTCTGTAACTTCTAAGGCTTCTTCTTTTAATATATCATCAGGATATTTTAATACATTTCTAACTGCCATAATTAAAGCTCATAAAACTCTATTTTTCTAATATTAATTTGAGTATTAATATTTTTTGCAGTTTCTTTTAAAAGTGATTGCCATTTGCTTTCATTTTCTTCACTACCTGCAACCACTTCCAATGCCATTATATATACCTTATGTGTTTTGCCTGTAATTTTTGTTTGTAAGTCAATAATGTTTAAGTTATTTTTTGCTATTTCTGCTGTAATAGCATTTACTATACCTGCTTTATCAGCCCCATAAACAGATATAGAATAGTGGAAACCATCTTGTTCTTTTGGTTCATTATTATATTTAAATACTTCCATATGATAATTATCTTCTTTAAACATAAGTTTTATTTCATCTTCACTATAATCTTTATCACTTGTTACTATAAAAATCATAGAAAAAATACCCTGTAATAAAGTAGAACTAGAATCTGCTATATTAAACCCTTTTTCAAAGAGAACTTTCGTTGTATTTGAAACAATACCTTTTGAATCATTTGTTACAAAAGATAATGCGTAATAATATTTACCCATAAAATACCTCAATATATTATATATTTATAGCATAAATAATTAAGCTGTAATAATCAAGAATTATTTTATATTTTTTTATTATTTTATTGTATATAAATATGTTAGTTAATCAATAAAAACAAGTTGATTTATTATTTTGTATTATTTTTTAAGGTATAAGAATATTTTTTATATAAAGTATTGTAGCATCTAATATTTATTGAGAAATAAGTGTTTAATATTTGTAATTATGAATAATTAATATAATATGTTTATATGCTGTAAATATATGTAATGAGCTTTATTGTATAGATAATATAATGTGTTATGTATTTATAACACATTTATATATATTGATTAATATAGATTTTATTTATAAATTTATATTTCTTAAATTAATTTATTTATAAATATGGTTATAATAAGATAATATTTATCTTATTGTCTAAAAAAATAATAATATAAGAATATCTTTAAACATAATAAAATTATGTAAAATATATGAATAAGTATAATATAATAATCATGGAGATAATATACACAATTTAGTATTGATTTAGTAGTTTTTTATGAATATATTATGAAATGCATAAATTTTATGGAGACATATAATGGTAAAAGAGAAAGATGTTCTAAAATCATTAAGTGATAGTAGTGTGTCAAGACGTTATATTTTAAAAGGGCTTGCAGCAGTAAGTGCACTAGGTGTAGCAGCTGGCTGTTCAAAAAATGATGACCCAGAGGTCATATA
>CALADT010000289.1 GCA_937890655.1 uncultured Mucispirillum sp.
TTATATATTTTTTCATAGTATTTTTAGTTTATTATAGTGATTAATAACTACTTTATATATTAAAAATTACCAAAAATTTAATATGTTATTTTTTATATATAGTTAATATTTATTCTGTTATTATTATAATTATTTATGTTTATTATTTATAGTAAATAATATGTAATTATATAAAACATATAAAAATTGGTATTAAAAATATTAAAAACAGATATAATATTGTAATTTTATTATAAAATACATAGCAAAACAATTATACAGATTTTATATAATATAAATAATCTATTATGCTATACTTATTTTTTAAAGTTTACATAATATCTTTAATAAAATTTATTATACTTAATGAACTAACTAAAATTAATAAAATATATAAAAACTTTAAAATAATATAAACACTTAAATAATTATAACGACTACTATTACTTAATAAAAAATAGTTACCATATAAAAAATACCCTATCTAATTAAAGATAGGGTATTATAATTAATTTATTCTTCTATCCAGTTTTGTGCACGTTTTACAGCTTTATGCCATTCATAAAGTTGTTTTTCTCTGCGTTCTTGTGTCATTTGTGGTTCAAAGCATCTATCAAGTTTCCACATTGCTCTCACTTCTTCTTCACTTTCCCAGAATTTTACTGCTAAACCTGCTAAATATGCTGCTCCTAGTGCTGTTGTTTCTGTAATAACAGGGCGTTCAACTACCACATTTAACATATCAGCTTGGCACTGCATAAGCATATTATTTCTACTTGCACCACCGTCTACCCTTAATGTAGACATTTTCATACCAGCATCTTTTTCCATTGCACGAACAATATCTAATGATTGATAAGCAATAGATTCAAGCCCTGCACGAGCAATATGTGCTTTTGTTGTGCCACGAGTTATACCAACTATTGTGCCTCTTGCATATGGGTCCCAATATGGTGCACCTAAACCTGTAAATGCAGGAACAATATATACACCACCGTTATCAGGCACTGTTTTACCTAACGCTTCTGTATCTGATGTGTTTTTAATAATTTGCAGACCATCTCTTAACCACTGCACAATTGCACCACCAATATATACAGAACCTTCAAAAGCATAATGTAACCCTTTACCAGAATCCCACGCTACTGTTGTAAGTAAATTATTTGCACTTAATTTGCTTAATTTACCTGTATTCATAAGTAAAAAACAACCTGTGCCGTATGTATTTTTTGCCATACCTTCTTTTGTGCAGGCATTACCATAAGTTGCTGCCTGTTGGTCCCCAGCATCCCCTGCTATTGGTATAGGAGAGCCTAAAAACTCAGGGTGCATTTGACCCATTACTCCAGATGATGGCACTACTTTTGGAAGTAATGATTCTGGTATTTCAAATAAATCTAGTAAATCTTTATCCCATTCACCTTTATTAATATTAAATAAAAGTGTTCTGCTGGCATTTGATGGGTCAGTAACATGGATAGCACCTTTTGTAAAGTTCCAAATAAGCCATGTATCAATATTACCAAAAAGTAATTCCCCTTTATCTGCAAGCTCCCTTGCACCTTTTACATTATCTAAAATCCATTTGATTTTTGTGCCTGAAAAATAAGAATCAAGAATAAGGCCTGTTTTTTCTCTAATTAAATCAGTTTTGCCTTCTGCTTTTAATTTATCACAATATGCTGATGTTCTTCTATCCTGCCAAACAATAGCGTTATAAATAGGAGCACCTGTTTTTTTATTCCATACTACTGTTGTTTCCCTTTGGTTAGTAACACCTATTGCTGCAATATCTTTAGATGAAATTCCTGCAGACTTTACACACTCTCTAACAACAGCTGACTGAGTATCAAATATTTCATTAGGGTTATGTTCCACCCAGCCATCTTGTGGAAATATTTGTGAAAATTCTTGTTGTGCTATTTGGATAATATTACTATCCCTGTCAAATAATATAGCGCGTGAACTTGTTGTTCCTTGGTCTAAAGCTAAAACGTATTTTCCCATTATGTGCCTCCGATTTAATTAACCTATATAGTAAAATAGTATATTAATAAAAAGTGTATTGATTGCTATTGAGAATGCCGGTGGGTCCACATGGTTACCACCATGGTTCCAGAATACCCTTGCACCAAACTCTTGAACAACCATACCCATAATACCACCTAATATACCAAATAAGATTGCTATGTCTTTTCCGAATATTGGTTCAGTATGTAAAAACATTAATGCACCTACTAAACTTATAGCATGAGTTACAGGCACTTTGCCTAATGCACCCTGTCCTAATGCCATCATAGTAAGCATAATACCTGATATTCCCCATGTGAAGAATAATGGAACAATATGTGCCATATTAGCAGGAATTTTACCTGCTTCTACAAGAGGTCTTAACACATCTAATGTGCCTGAAGCAATAGCTGCTGAAACACCACCCATAGAAATACCAATAATCATAAGAAGTGGTTTTGGTGTCATATAGCCACACCAAGAAAGCTCGTAATTATTTGTGCCAAAAATACCATGTTTATCAATGGAATCTCTGTTACCAAACGCACTTTCTTTTAAAAATACCACCCTTGCTAATATAGATAAAATAATGATAGATATTGCACCACCATCACCTAATTGAATAAATGGTATTTTAGCCAATAACACTGTAAAATAGTATGATACAACGGCTGCTAACCCACCTACGAATAATACATCCCAAGATGTTCCCATTAAAGGAGTAACAATATCTTTTGCATTATTTGTTGGGTGATTTTTTCTAACACCGTGTGCATATGTTGCTGCAATAACACCTGATAGGAAACCACCAGTTGCAGGTCCAAAAATAGGCCCTAGTGCTACTTGCATTAATACAAAATCAGAACCACCTGCTAAAACTACAAGTGAACCCATAACAGCTATCATGGTACATAAAATAAATGCCCATAATGCACCAATACTGGTACCAAATATGCCACCGCAAAATGCGTAAATTATGGTAATAACCACACTACTCATAAATACCCCCTTGAAGAGTTACTTTTATTTTCAATTATACCTACCCTATAATAACACTCCTTTTAATACGTATAATTTTATTACTTACTTATTTATTTACCTTCTACCATATGGCGTATCACAGATACAGGATGGTATGTTTTTCTATTTGTTCCATGCTGAATCTGAACTTGACATGTCCCACATTCAGTTGTAACAATATCACAATTACTATCTTTTACTTTATTAAAAAGTTCGTTACCTACTTCTAATCCTATTTGGTATTTTTCTTTTTTAAAGCCGTAGCTTCCGGAAATACCACAACAACCAGCTTGAGCGTTGATAACTTTATTACCTGTTAATGTTTCTAGTAAATCTATACTAGGAAGCCCTATACCTTGAGCCCTTAAGTGGCAAGGAGTATGGTATATTATGGATTTTTTAGGCATAACATTATCAAATTTTAGTTCGCCTCTTTCCACACATCCTACTAAAAATTCTTGTGCGTCTAATACACCGCCCTCATAGTTATCAAAAATAACATCGTTAAACATTTCAGGCACATCTTTTTTAAACATTAATGCACAACTTGGACAGCCTGTTACAACAGGAATATTTTGGTCTTTATATTCTTTTATAACAGATACATTTACTTTTGCATTTTTTGCTGCATCTTTTTTGAAGCCGTTGGATACAAGTGGCAGACCACAACATTTGAATTTTTCAGGAACGATTACTTCATAACCTGCCTGATTAAATATCCAAATCATATCAAGTCCCATTTGATAGTCGTAATCATCCACATAACATCCAGGAAAATATACGATTTTTTTATCAAGTTTAGGTTGTTTTAGTTTTTTATACACAAGCCTAAAATGTTTATCAAATTTTGGAACAGGTGCTTTTTTAGATATACCTATACTATCAAGTAAAAGCCTTGTAACAGGGTTATGCATACCAAAGTTTTTAAGCCATGTAGGTATATATTTAAAAATATCAGCTAAAAGACCACCGTGGCTTAAAACCCAATCTCTCATTTTGCCACCTTTTTCTTCTGTATATTTACAACGAGCTTCCATATTAAGTGTAGATATGGCAACACCTTGTGGGCATGCTATATCACAGTTTTTACAGTTTGCACAATAGTGTAATGATTCATCTTCTGAAACATCTAAAAGACGAAACCTTTCATATGCTGGGCCTATAAGTCTTGGCCCTAAAAAATTAGGAGTTACTTTAGCAACAGGGCAATGCACCTGGCATATTGTACACGCTATACATTTATCAGGATTTATATGTATTGATGACATAAAACATCTCCTTACTATTTACTTTCAACTGCACTTAAAGCAGCAGTATAACCTGTGGCACAAGCCACACCGTAACCAGATTTTTCTGTTGGAAAATCGTAGTTGCCTAATGTATTACCTGCAAAAAATACATTTTTAAATAATACATTGCCTTTTTTATCAATAGCTTGAAGTTTATTATTAACTTCTACCCCAAATTTTGTAAAAGTATGTGCTCCAAAAACATTAGATTCTGACCTTTCTTCCACTGTTTCTGGTGCGTCTATTTCTATATTAAATATTTTTTCATATACTTTAAATGGAGTAGTAACAATACCACCACCTATAACACCACCTGTGGCAATAATAAAATTATCTGCTACATAGTCTGTTTCTAATGCACCGGCAATATTATTATGAAGTGCTGTTAAACTAACGCATTTATCTCCATTAATAGTTGCTCGTTGCACGTTACAGTTTTCAAAAAATTGAACGTTTAGTTTTTTAGCTTCTGCAACTAAGGCATCTCTCATTCTATAACCACCTACTCCAGGTGGGATAGATAATGATTCCACAATGGTAAGCCCAGCATCTACTAATGATTGATAATTTTTAGAATAATTAACTGTGCCACATATTGGTGGGATAATAATTGCATCATAATTATCATCATTTACTCTTAAAAGTTCACTTTTAAGCCAGTTAAAACCTTCTTCTTTATCCGCATATCTTGCAATATCAAGGCAATTTAATACCCTGTGAGTTTTACCAAAAGGAGAAACTAAACTTGTATATTTTATTTCTGCATCTGCAAAAACTTTATAATGTTTTACTTGTTTTACAGCTAATGCAATTTGTGCATCTTTTAAATATTCCACACCGACAAAAAGTATCTTTTTAGATTTTAATACCCTTGAAGCGTTATTGGAATCACTACATATAAAAGTTGGTTTTGATGTGCCTATAATAGATATAGCAGTTTGGTTTACACCGTCTTTACTCATTTTAATATTATAACCATTATTACAAGAAACCTCCACAAGGCTTTCAAATGATTTTTTAATATTTTCTTCCCCTACTATATTATATGGGTGATTACTGTTTAACTCTTTTAAATGGTTGTATGGGCTATCAGTAATTTTTTTGCCGTTTACATAGCCTAAAAAATCCACAGCACCACTACCAATAGATAATCCACCTGCACCTTCAGACAATACAGTTACAGATTTGCCTGCTTTGGCAGCTGTTATTCCTGCCATAAGCCCTGCCATACCAGCACCTACTACAATAATATCACTATGCCTCATAACCTTCTCCATCAAAATTAAGTGTTGAAAGATAAATAGCCCTTGTAAGCTCTGCTTCTCTTAACTGGCCGCCCCATAAAGCAGGTCGTAAACCGTTCCATCTTTCTTGTAAAAAGTTTTTTATATTATCTGTTGGTTTTAATTTCATTTCTATATTTTCATTTTCTAAAGCTGAAATTGCCCTTAATGAACAGAATGTTCCTTGACATGTTCCCATACCAAGCCTTGTTCTTAACCTAATATCGTTTAAATAATATGATGCAGGGTCTTGAGCTACATATTTTATTTCAGAACGAGTAACCATTTCGCATTCACAAACAATCTCGTTTTCTTCATGGTTTTGTTCCATGTTATTTATAACTTTATCAAAATCTGCACCTATTCTATCAGAAACAATTTTAACAGCACCCTTAGGAAAATACTGCATAGCTTTTTTATTTGTGCTTTCATTAACATCTTGAATAATAGGTTCATCTGCTGTTCTACAAGGTGTTGAAACCCCTGCCATATCTGCAATAACATCACTAACACGTTCTGCCATAAGCCTATATGTTGTTAGTTTACCACCAAAAATAGAAACTAAACCGTGTAAGCCTTCTTCATTATGGTTTACAATATTAAAATTACGGCTTGCATTTCTACCAGCACCTTTTGCACCATAAAGTGGCCTTGTGCCTGCAAATGCCCTTAATATTCTATAATCATCCACATATGGGAATACAAGCCTGCCTATATCAAGTAATTTAATTAACTCTTGGCTTGTAGGAGTTTTATCATCTGGTGTTTTTGCTTCTGCTGAAGTTGTCCCTAAAATAGTAACAGAACCATGTGGAACAAAAATATCACCATCTGAACTTTTATGTAATCTATTAATTACTCTTGATGTAAACCTGTGGTTAAACACTAAAAGTGTGCCTCTATCTGGAGAAATAGGTAGTGGTGCAAGCCCTGAAAGAGAAACTATTTCCCCTGCCCAAGAACCTGATGCGTTTACTATATAATCACAACCAAATTCTACTATTTCATTAGTAACTTTATTTAAGGCTTTAACACCTTTTATTTTGCCACCTTCTGTAATAATTTCTGTAACTTTGTGATATGTATATAAATCCCCACCATATTTTCTTGCACTCATGGCGTTTTGCCATACAAGACGAAAACCGTCAATACAAGAATCAGGCACTCTATAAACTTTTGAAATATCTTTTGATAAATTAGGTTCTAGTTTAAAAGCCTCATCTAATGGCACTTCTTGAGCTTTTATACCAGCTGTTTTACAACCCTCAAGCCACTTTGGAACATACTCAGGATCATCTTCTGATGTTTGAACAAAAAAACCTTCTGTAAGCTCTACGCACTGCTTACCGATTTTACGAAGTATCATATTTTCTTCAATACATTCTTTTGCTGACTCATTATCGTTTACAGCATAACGTGCTCCACTATGTAGTAACCCATGGAAACGAGAACTTGTGCCGTATGCTAAACCACCCTGCTCAAGCATTATAGCAGGAATACCACGCATACTTAAATCTCGTAAGACTCCACTACCTGTTGCACCGCCACCAATAATAATAACTGTGGTTGTAATCATAATAGAACCTCACATAATAATTTTACATAATTTAGTATATACAATTTTTTTTCATCTTTCAAGAATTATTTTAATATTTATAACTATATTATGAATAACGGTTAAATTACTGATAATACTAGATATATTATTATTTTTATAAAGATAATAAAATAAACAAATTAATCTTATTTGATTGTTTTAATATATAAAATATATAAAATAATAAAACAGGGTTTAATAATGTTCTAATTAATATGACAACATGTTGACAGTAAAATTTACAGATGATGACCTACCTAAATTATCCGTTACTGTTAATTTATGATTACCCACATAACTTTTCCAAAAAAACGTTTGGCCTGATAAGGATTTGCCTATAAAATTATTATCTATAAAATAATAAATTTCTTCGGCATCGCTTTCCGTATTTACATTAAAGGCAATATCTTTTTTTGATTGTGTTACATTAAAAATAGAGTTATTAGAAGGTAGTAAAATAACAGGTGCATTACCATCGTTGGAAATATCGTTAATTTTACAACCTGCCATATATTTTGGTGGCTGTTTTTTTTGTATGCCTGACTGCTGGAATAATTTTTTAATATCTGTTGGCCAAAATTCATATACTTTCATTTCTGTTTTATCTTTATCATAAGAACATGCACGCAACCCTGTTGCTTTATCAATAGGTATTTCTCTAAAAACATCTGTTACTTTTATTGGTGAAACTTCTGGAATAAAGTAACCCATTTCTCGTTCTGTGCAAAATTTATTTGGCAAATCTCCTGTTGGACTACATATTTCAACTTCTTTTACGTTTATATCTTCTTTTGGTAAAATCTTTTCATACATTATATTTTTACTATATTTTAAATTAGAAGCTATATTAAAAAATAAATTACCTGCTGCCTGTCTGCCTTTAAAGGCGTTATTGCCTGTTCCGTCAAAATTTCCAATCCACACAACTAATACATATGGCCCTAATATCCCTGCAGACCAAGCATCTCTATAAGCATACGAAGTGCCTGTTTTCCATGGTATAAAATCATTTATAAATATACTTTGTAAAGGTGGGTTATGAGAAAGCATATCCATTACTAGAAATGATGCTTCCTTTGAAAACATTCTATAACTTTCTTCTTCGCACTTTAAATCTTTCCTATAATTTATACATTTTTCTTCCCCAAAATTACCAAGCCCTGAATACATTTTTGCTACATTTTCCATTGTTACTTCAAAACCACCTATGGCTAAGGCTGTGCCATAATATTCTGGTGTTTGTAAATTTTCTACCCCTGAATAATAAAGTAAATCATAAAAAGATAAATCACTTAATTTTGTTAAAAGCTCAATAGCAGGAATATTTCTTGAATGAACTAAAGCCTCTTGAGCAAAAAGTGGCCCCATAAACCCTCTATCTGCATTTTCTGGCGAATAAGCACCATATTGTCTTGGTGCGTCTTTCATTAATGATTTTGGATGAATAAGCCCTTCATCTATTGCAAGGCCAAATAAAAATGGTTTTAAAACAGATCCTGGAGAACGCATAGATTCTATACCGTTTACCTGACCGAATATACCATTATCAAAATAATCAGCCGAACCAACATAAGCAGTAACTTCCATAGTTTCATAATTTAAAAGCATAGCTGCTGCATTATTTATACCTATATTTTTATAGTTCATAATATATTCTGAAATACTATCTTCTAGTAATGATTGCATAGATAAATTAAGGGTGGAATAGATTTCCCCACGCATACCTCGTTGTAATAAATAGTCTGTAAAATGAGGAGCATAAAAAGGTAAACTGTTAGGGTGCCTTACTGTAATCTGCATATCTATTATATTCTTTAATGATATATCTTCTGGGTGTTTTTTAAGCCATATAGGAAACAACCGTTTTCTACTTGCTATGCTTTCAACCATTCCTTTACTACTTGTAGGTATTCTATTATTTGGGTTTTGTGGAATAATAACTAATGCAAAACTTTCAAATAATGTTATATCTTTTGATGGGACATTATAATAAATTAGTGAACCAGCTTCTACACCCTCTATATTATGGCCATATGGTGCTAAATTTAAATAGGCTTCTAAAATCTCTTTTTTACTATATTTTATTTCTAAAAATATAGCATGTGCCATTTGGTTTAGCTTACCCATAAATGTTTTAGAATTAATATTATATTTTAACCGTGCAAGTTGCATTGTAATGGTTGATGCACCTAACGGCCTATTTTCACTATGAAATAACGAATAAACAGCCCTTAAAACAGAAACAGGGTTTATGCCAAAATGGTAATAAAAATATTTATCTTCATAAAGCAAGGTGGACTCTATTAAATAAGGAGATATTTCTTCCAAAGGTTTATATATTCTATATATTCCGTCTTGAGATAAAGTTAAGCGAAGAATATTATTTTCATTATCATATATAACTGTGGAAAAACTTATATTTTCTAAAATAGGCTTTGCAGTTATTTTTAGCAGTATTACACTAAAAAGTATAATACCTGCTAAAATAATAACCACATTAAATTTATTTAGTTTATTTTTAATTTGCTTCATCTATAACAAATCTAAAATTATTACTAACTGCATTAATATCTCTATTATATAAACTTTCTACATAAGCAGGTGGCACTTGAAAATCACCACTTGATAAAAGTTTTATAGTATAAGTTATAGTTTTATTATATTTTGGTGGTATATTTAAATAAATAATAGCCCTATCTTCCCTAAATTCGTGGCTTTCATAAGCATAAGGCACATTTACACCTTTATTTGTTAAAATTTCTGTGCCGCCTGCAATTAAATCAGTTATGGCTACCATAGTATTTTTACCATATGTAATGTCATTTCTTAAAATATTTAGCACAACAGTAACTTCATCACCTTGTTTTGCACTTGTTATGGTTTTACCATCTTTATTAACATATGATTTTGTAACTTTTATACCATTTGAATATTGTTTTGGTGCATTTTTATCAAAACCACTACTTGTTATAGAATAATAGTAACCAAGTTTATTATCTTCTTTATAATTTACTTTAATACTTTCTGCTTCACTTGAAAAATATGCTTTATTTTTATTAGTTTTATCCACTTCTACTAATTTTCCATTGGCTGAAAAATCTGGGCTTGCGTTACTACTAATACTAACAGAATTAAGTGCTGCTAAAGAGAAAGCACTAGAAAAGGAATTATAATAACCCTCGTTTATTTCATCTATGATTCTATTAATTAATTTACGGTTTTCTTTTAGTATATCAGGAGCATGACGGCCTGTTAAATATACATACCTTGCTGTATTAGTTAATGAATCATAAAAATCATACCAGAATAAGAATTTTGTATAAGAAGGCACAGATGATTTTAATAACTGGTTGCCTTTTTCTTCATTTTTATAAAGAATATATGTAGCACCTATATATGATGCTGTTAATGATGATTTCCAGTCTTTATCTGCTTGTTCAAGATAATCTTCTAATACGCTCAATGTTCTTGCAGATACAATACCATTTCTTGCAAGAATATATGTAGCATAAGCAATATCTTGGCATTTTTCTATACTATTTGGCCTTTGATTACTTATTGATTTTAAATAATCAACGGCTTTGTTTAAAAGGTCTTGTGGCACATTATAACCTAACTCTTTTGCATCAGTTAGTAACTGTGTTGCATAGATTGACGGAAGGTCATAAACGTAAGAACCACCACTCCAGTATGTAAAACCGGCTTTACCTTTCTGCCTTTTTGTTAACTCTTGAATATAAGCGTTATAAACATCCTGCACTTCTTTAGTATTTTTTAAATTATTAGCAGATGAAAGCATTACAACAGGGTATATTTTACTTGTTATCTGCTCTGTGCAACCATATGGGTATGATTCTAAATAACTACCAATACCTGAAACTGCCATTAATGGGTTATCTGTTACTATAATCTCTCTTTTTGCAGCTTTATCATACATATTCCGTTGTTTTATTTTAATATTTTTTGAGCTACTTGTAAAAGAACCCATTTCTACATTTGTAATATAAGGAGTAACAGGTCGTATAGATGAAGTTACTTTTGCAGTAATTGGCCTTTCTAACCCTTTACTTTCAGCAGTTACCATTACTTCTCCACTACCTAACTTATCTAAAACTTCCATATCAAAAATCACAAGTTCTTCACTACCTTGTTTAATATTTACTGTTTTAACATTATCCCCTATTATTTTAAAATGGTCACTAGGTTTTGCTGTTATTTTTATTTCACTAGTATCAGCACCTTCTATTAAGTTTGATATACCAACTGAAAACCTAAATTTATCCCCACTAACAGCAGAGTATGGTAAATTAGGTGTTAATACAATAGGTGCTCTTGATATAAACGATGTTTCTGTATTACCTACTCCGTCTTTTGATACAGCCACTGCCATTATTTTCATAGAACCATTAAAGTGGCTAGGTATTGTATATGACACTTTGTTTTGAGTATTAGCTTTTACATCTATGATTTTTGACCAATATACAACAGGTTTTTCCACCGTTCTTGCAAATGGGTTTAATTTTTTGGCAATCATATTAGCCATTAATTTAGCATCTTCCCCACCACCAATACCGGAAGTTTCTGCAAATATTTTATAGTCTGGTAATATTAAATCAGCAGTTTGTAATGTGGTTACAGATAAAGCAATTTTTTGCATAAATTTGCTTAGTAAATCAGAAAGCTGGTATCCTGCCACCTGTAATATACCTTCATCTGCACCAAAAACAACTATTTTACCGTTTTTAGATGCCTTATATTCTATGGTAACTGTATCTCCTGGTCGAACATGTGCTGGCGCTTTAAGTGATACATCAATACGTCTTTTTGATTTATCCACAGAAAAAGGCATAACAGCATAACTAAAAGGGGCTGTATAAATATCTTTTGAACCAATATCCCTTACAAATGATACATTAACATAACCGTTACCTTCTAAATCATCTGGAAGTTTCATATTTGTTGTAAAAGAGTTTGTATCTGCTTTAAACCATTTATAAGAATACACTTTTTCTTTTTCAATAGTAATAAGCCCATAACCTGTATATGGTGCTGTTATATTTAAATTAATTGTATCCCCTGATTTATATTCCTGTTTATCTAGTTTAAGTAATAACTCTGCTTCTTTCATAAACCCAGTATCAATAGATTCATTACCAGAAACATAATATTCCACTTTACCTACAACCATATTATTACTATCTACAACTTCATATATAAAATTCCCTGCAGAATTCGTAGGTAATAACACATTACTACCATCTTTGCTAATAGATAAATCACCACTATTTAATACATTATATCTTTTAACATTGCTGTATTTATAATAGCCATTGCTATCTTTTATAAGCTGATTTAAGTATGTTATTTGCACTAATCTGTAACGTAATTTATCTTTACTTATTTTATTTAAGTCGCTATCTATTGCAATTAAGTTTACTTTTGCTTTTTCATTAGTATTTAAATAATATAAATAACTATCTGTTTTATAACCAATTAAATAATCGTTTGGAGAAATAAGAGTTCTACTATAACCTGTTACACCGTCCCCACTACCTGCTTCAAAAACTTCTGCACTAAATTCTAGCAAATATGTTCCATAAATATAGTCTTGAAAATATGAATTTAAGTTATATTCCACTTCACCTTTTTCATTTGTTTTAGTTTCAGAAAGCTGTGGCGTATATGGTTTTGCAATGCTACTTACACGTTCAATATATGGGTCTGCAAATACATAACCTTTATATTCGTTAAACCTATATGTATATGGAGAAAAAGAAAGCTCTGCTTTTACACGTCTATTTACTGCAGGAGTACCCACCATATTATCTGCTTTTATATTTGCAGTTAATTGTTCAGGCTTAATCCAGCCTTTTTTTAATGATGATTCTTTTATTTTTGTTACTACTTTTATGGTATCAGTATCAAACTCTTTTAATTCAAAATCAACATTTCCAAGCCTTGAGTTTCTATCACCACCATTACTTAATAAATAAACGTATGCCGAATAATTACCTGTTGTAAAATATGGCTGAGTCTTTAATTCTGATTCAAAAAACCCTGTTTCATCAAGAGAATATTTTTCATCTAATACTATTTCACCTTTTGGGGAAAGTATTTGTATTTGAACAGGCACACCTGCAAGCTGTTTTTTCCATGCTATATCTTTTATAATAGTAGCTATATTTACAGTTTCCCCTGGCCTATATATGCCCCTGTCTGTAAACATTACAGCTTTAAGTGCGTCTTTATTATATATGTATTCCCCGCCTATATCAAATCTGGAATACTCTACTATACGATTGTTGCGTATTGGAAGATATGTTAAATCGTTATCTTTTTTTGCAATTATTGCAAGTGGTCTATTTTTATTATCTTTTGAAAGCTCATACTTAAAATGGCCGTTACTATCGGTTGTGCCTGATAATAAAGGTAAACCATTAATGCCTATTACTTCTATTTTTGCATTTTTTACAGCTTCCCCTTTGGAAATTGAAGCCACAAATACATTAGTAATATTAGATTTATTTTGTTTTGCTATAATATACATATCAGTTACTAAAATAAACCGAGATAATTCTAAATAAGGGGTATTGGAATAGTCATTATAAAAACTACTATAATCCTCACTGTAATAATCATCATAATCATTATAATAATTTGGATTACTAATATTTCTGCTGGATTTATCCATAGCTGATGATTTAATGTAATATAACCCTGGCTCATTGCCTACATACTCTGCTATATCCACTGTTGCATAACTTGGGTGAACTTTACTATTAGAAGATAAAGGCAGAGTAGTTTCTTTATATTCTGAAAAATTTGATTCATTTAACCCACTAGAATAAAACGATACAGCACCAAAACCATTTTCTGTTGAAAAATTTATAATGTGCTGTATTTGTTCTGGTAACACTTTACCAACTTGTATAAATAAAGCATCTGCACCTTTTGATTCAAAAGTTATTTTTTTATCACTTTTTAATGATAAAATAGAACCTGTTTGCAATATTTTCATAGATGCAGGTAGTGGATAAAAATATACACTATTATTATATCCATCTGAAATTAAATCTCCAGAAACTGATTCTAAATTATTAATTTCTATATAACATAATTCACTTTCTTGGAAATTATAGTCTACATAAAAAGAGTGGGTAATATCTGCATTATTACCTGTATATATTGGCTCTAATTTTATTTTCTGATTATCTGAATTAATAAGATTTAATTTTTCCATTAACTCAGGTTTATTTACAGCCTCAGAAAAAACTAATGTTAAAACATGCCTTGTATTACCATTATCATCTAACTTCAAATCAGATTGGATTTTATCTATATCAAATAAATCCTTGCCAATAAATTTTTCAATAGTATATGTATGATTTATTTCATATTGTAACGAGTTACTACCGTCAGAAGATTTAATTTTTGGAAGGTTAAATGATATAACCTGCTTTTTATCTACCATAGGAAAATAATCAGATTCTACTGTAACACCGTAACCGTCTTTACTAAACATTACTTTAAAATCTAACTTTTTACCATTTAATATCATAGTAGCGTTCTTTTTAAATTCTTTTTGGTTAAAAAGGTAATTAAAATTTATATTTAAACTATATTTTTGCCTTTTATTATCAAAATCATTTTTAAGGTTTTCTTTGTTTACTATATAATTAAATGGTTCTGTTTTAAAACCTGTTGTTAAATTTTTTACAGTATAGTATGAATTAAATATGGCTTTATCCATAGTTATGCCATATTTTGTATTAGGTTGCCACTCTGTTGCTGGTTTAAAAATAAGGCTTTTACCATTTTCAGAAACAGACCAACCACCTTTTATATTAGGTTTAATTTTTACATAATCATTTATATTAGAAATAACTCTTTTTTTATCAATAGCAGGGTTAGAACTATCTGATGAAAATACAATTTTTACATATGAACTATCTTCTGATATTTTACTTGTTACAGGCTTTTCCAGTGAATAGGAAAGGTAAACCTCTTTTTTAGCCTTTTGGTTATGGTTAAGACTGCTACTTTCTTTTACTACATTTTCTGCACTTAACACTTGTTCGCTATTATCATCAATAGCTGTTACTTCATTACTTTTTTCAATAGTGTTATCTTTTGTTGATACACTACTTTCATCTCCTTTACAGCCTGTTAAACATAAAGCCAGCAATACTGTTAATAAAAAAATAAGTACTTTTCTCATAATTTTTTCCCTCTCTTTTATTTATTACTTATTTTAAAACACTTTACTATCTGCATCGTTCATAATATCAGTGGAAATCTGCCCAACTTTATCAGAAACTTCTTTTGTAGATAAAGCCACTTTCAATGTGCTTTCTGTAACACTTTGTAATTCTTGTATAGATTGTTTCATATTATCCATTTCATGGGTCTGGGCAGTAATAGCGCTATCCATATCGCTAATAGCTTCAATTAAAGAGTTAGTATTAGATGATATTTCTTGCAAGTTTTTCTGGGTTCTTTCAGCAAGTTTTCTTACTTCATCAGCAACAACAGCAAAACCACGACCATGTTCTCCTGCACGGGCTGCTTCTATGGCAGCGTTTAAGGCAAGTAAATCTGTCTGGTCTGCCACATCATGGATAACTTCTATAATATTTCTAATAGCTTCAGAGTGTTCTACAACATCTTTTGCTCTTAAATTAACAGATTCCATTGATGCATTTAAATTGTTTAATGATATTACATTACTATTTAAATGGTTAGACTGAGTTTCAGCACTAGATTGTAATGTGGTTACATGGCTTTGTAGTTCTTCAGAAGCACCCATCAAGTTTTTGCAAGTATTCATAGAAGTATGGAGCATCTCCCTAATCCTTTCCCCCATTAAGTTAATACCTTTTATAACTGCAAGCATCTCTCCGTCTAAATGGGCACTATCAATGCTACCTCTAAAGTTGTTATTAGAATATTCTTCCACCACCACTAATATATTTTGCATAGTCTGGTTAAGGTTAGCAAAAGTGTCGTTTATATTATCTTTTAATTTGTTTAATGCAGGATTATTGCTTGAAGCGTTAATATAAACATCTAAAAACCCATTTTTTACTTTTGCAGAAACATCTAAAGATTCTTCTATTAACCTGCTGTCTTCTTGAAACCAAACATGTAATAACTCTATTTGTTTATTAATTGCAATGGAAATAGCCTGTATTTCATCTTTACTTTCAGCTTTATATCCCATTCTTTCACTGCTATCTTTATGGCTTATGGTATCAAAGAAATCAAAAAGTGATATGGTTAAGTTTTTTAATGGTATAATCATAGCATAACGTATGATTATGTTTATTGATATAAATAGTGCTGTTAAAAACAGTATGACAGCTATAAAAATAATAGTTCTTAAAAATAATATATCATCAATATAGTCTTTTTCTAAGGCACTAATTATTATGTTCCAACCTAAAT
>CALADT010000290.1 GCA_937890655.1 uncultured Mucispirillum sp.
AAAGTATCAAATAATGAACCGGTTATATTAGAATATAAAGCAAAAGCAAAATTAGATGCTGAAAATAAATTTTTTCAATATTATAATGGAGTAAATAAAAATGGCCCTAAAGTATTAGTATTTCATGATTCTTTTATGTATAATCTATATCCATTTTTAGAGTATAGTGCATCTAAAATAGCTTTTTATTGGAGTTATTCTAGAGATATAACAGAATATGAAAATATAATTAAAGAATATAAACCAGATATAATAATATGGGAAAAATTAGAGCGTTATTTTAATTGAAATAATATAAATTCAATGAATTCATCTAAAATAATTATTTCTTTTTATATATTTTTAGTATATTGTTAAAATTCTTTTAAAGACGTAGGAGAATAGCTTGAATATAAAATTTATCACTTTTGGTTGTAAAGTAAATACAGGAGAAGAGCAATATTACTTATCCCAATTAATAGAGCAAGGTTATAGAGAATCAGATAGTATAGAAAATGCAAATATAGTTGTTATAAATACTTGTGCTGTTACAGAACATGCTGCTAAAAAATCAGCAAGTTATATTACAAAACTTAGAAAAGAATACCCAGAATTAAAAATTGTAGTAACAGGTTGTTTAACAGAAGAAAAAGGGGTAGATTTAAAAAGTAACGGTGCAGATATTGTAGTAACGAACGGCTCTAAAAGTGATATTATTAACCATATACTTAACCTAACAGACGGAAGTATAAAAGCAGGGTTTGGTAATTTTTCCGGCGGTGCTTTAAAAACCCATACCCAGTCAAAAACAAGGGCTTTTTTTAAAATACAAGACGGTTGTGATGCCTTTTGCACATACTGTATTATCCCACAATTACGTGGTATGCCAAAAAGTATGCCTTTTAATGAAGTGATTGACGGTTTTAAATTATTATTACAAGCAGGCTATAAAGAAATTGTGCTTGTGGGTATCCATATAGGGTTATATGGTAAAGATAATGGTTATACCATATGTGATATATTAGAAGAGCTTGTAAAACTAGAAGGGGACTTCCGTATAAGGCTTACAAGTATAGAAATAAATGAAATAGATGACAGGTTATTACACCTTATAAAAAACAATAACAAAATATGCCCACATTTACATATTCCATTACAAAGTGGTTCTAATAAAATATTATCCCTTATGGGAAGAAAATATAAAAAAGAACAATATATTTCTCTTATAAAAAAAGCAAGGGAGATTATTCCTAATGTTACCATAGGTTCTGATATTATAGCAGGCTTTCCAAATGAAGAAGAAAGTGATTTTCTTGAAAGTATGGATACATTAAAACAGGCAGAAACAGAGTTTTATCATGCTTTTCCATATTCTGAACGAAGTGGCACAGTAGCAGAAAAAATGGATAATAAAGTAAATGTAAAAATAAGGGAAGAAAGGGCAGCAGCTTTAAGAGAGCAGGGCAAGAAATCACTATATAGCTTATATGAAAAATCAGTAGGAAAAATTTTCACAGTATTATCAGAAAAAGGTATGAAAGGCCATACAGAAAACTATATGCTTGTTTACTATAATAAAGATATTGCACCAAATAACTTTATTACTGTAAAAATAACAGGCATAAAAGATAATAAATTATATGGCGAAGTTATAGAATAATTTATTATGATAATATAACTTGCTGTATTTATAGATACATTTTATTTATTAAGTTTAAGTATTTTATTTTTATTTATAATCTTAAAAATTAACTTTTTTGCTGTATATATAAAATTACGTTATCAATAATATTATATCAATATACATAACAAGCTAATTTATAAAGTAATTTATTGTGGTAGTATAACACTACTATTTTCACTAAAAATAGTTTTAAACTGTGGGTTTAACGGTTCTGCCTCTTTATCTGGTTCAATATCTGGCTGTGGAGTTTCTTTGTTAGATACAGTAATAACAGAAGTAATGGTTTCTTCCTTATTACTATTTTTAAACTTATATGTAAGTTTTACAGTATAAGTGCCACGTTTTGCATATTTATGGGTAGGATGGCTAATTGAAGCCATATTATTATCCCCAAAATCCCATTTATAATAATCTATTACATTATTTGTATTATTTTCTACACTAAATTCCATCACTAAAGCATCTATTTTAGTGATAATAATAACTGCACCACTAGGTTTAAAATCAGGTATATTATGGTTTATGCTTTCAC
>CALADT010000291.1 GCA_937890655.1 uncultured Mucispirillum sp.
AATTATTTATATGCTTTATTTTTTTTAAAAAATAACATATAATATAATATTATTATTTTAAGGAGTATAAAATGAATAAAATTATCATAGCTTTTGTTACTGTAATGATTATTTTAGCAATTTTACTTAGTATTGATTATACTCCTTCAACATTTCAAAACGATAATATCTTAATCAATCCAAGCAAAAAGAATTATAGTGCTATTTCTAGTGAACATTTTTATCATTTGGAACCAATATTATATAATAAAGACAATTCTATATCACTAAACGATAATAGAATCGTATCATCTATTTTAATGAATAATGCAGACTATACAGCTAAATATATAATTAATTTACAAAATGATTTTTCATATACATATGAATATAATAACAAAAGCTATACTATACCTGTTATTTTCCTAGCTATTAATTCCAATAATAAAGAAATTATTAATTTAGTATTATAACAACAACTCTTTTGCAGCAAGCCTTTCGCCACTTGCATATTCTGTTTTTACTCGTAATACTTATGCAACAGAAATGTTAATAAAAAATGGTGCTAATGTTGATTTGATTATTTCAGGTAACAGAACAGCTTTATTTTATGCAAATAGTAAAGAAACTATTAAGTTGCTACTTAATAATGGAGCAAATATAAATGCTTTATCTTCTCAAGGTAATACTGCTTTAATGCAGGCTGTAAATAGAAATAATGTAGATACAGCAAATGAATTATTAGATAATGGATTAAACCCAAACCACTATAATAATGTTCACTCTACCCCACTTATTGCAGCTATAAATAAACGTAATATAAATATGGTAAAACTTCTTATTGAATATGGTGCTGATGTTAATATGTTTACAAAAAAAAGCCAATCTCCACTTATGGTAGCTGTTACTAATGCTGACTTAAATATATTTAAGCTACTTATAGAAAAAGGGGCCGATGTAAACATTGCAAATAATTATGGTAAAACATGTATGTATTATATGCAGTCAAATGAAAACCATTGGATAATATGGAGAGCTATGGTTGAAGCTGTAAAAAATAAAATAGATATTAATCATCAAGATATAAACGGAAATACTATTTTACATATTAACCCAGAACGATATCTTCTTTATAAAGAATTAAACCCTAACTTAAATATACAGAATTTACAAGGTGATACTCCACTTCATATTTTAGTTAGTAATAAAGATATTGTTGATAAAAACATAATCGCAGCTTATTTAGAAAATGGTGCAAATAAAAATATAAAAAATAATAATAAAAAAACTATTTATGATATAGCAAAAGAAAATAACAATGAAGAAATAGCAAAGTTTATATTATCATATAAATAATTTTTATTTTCTTAGTTTTTGGAAAAAATCTTTCATAAGTTTAGAGATTTCTTCATTCATTATGTTAAATTCATACTCTACTTTATGGTTTAAGTCTTTATTAAAAATATTATCTTTAGAAATTATGCCACCAAATTTTGGTTCGCATACTCCAAAATAAACTTTTTCTATTCTTGCATGTAGTATAGCTCCAGCACACATAATACATGGCTCTGCAGTAACATATAACTGACAATTATTTAACCGCCAGTCCCCTATTGTTTTACAAGCATTGTGTATAGCTTCTATTTCAGCATGGCTTACAGGGTCTTTTCTGCTTTCTTTCATATTATACCCTGTGCCTATTATAGTGTTATCTTTTACAATAACAGCACCAACAGGCACTTCTAATAAATCATATGCCTTATATGCTTCTTCAATAGCTTTCTGCATATAATAAACCTTATCAAACATAACAGTAAACCTAATTATAAATGAAGCCGTATCATACCAGCAAATAACACAGCAGCTGTTTCTGCTTTTAAAATAGTATTAATAGGAGTATATACCTTAAACCCTGCATTTAAAAGGTAATTATATTCTTTATCTGTAAACCCGCCTTCTGCCCCTATTATTATAGAAATATTATTGGAAGTAATAGTAGGTATCTCTTTTACTCCATTTCTTTCATGAAATAATATATTTTCATCACTTTCTGCTTTTATTCTATCAAGTTTAATACTTGGTAAAATATTCATAAATTCTTCTCTTTCGCACTGCATAGCAGTTTCTTTTGCAATAGTATTATATCTTTCAAAAGCAGATTGCTTTATTGCTTCAAAACTCCTTTCAGAAACAACAGGTATTAAATGAGTAACACCTAATTCTGAATATTTTTCCACAATAAAATCCATATATTCTCTTTTTGCTATACATTGGTAAACTTTTAATGTGTAATTATTTCTCTTAATTTCTCTTTTATCTGTAATTCTAACATGAACAGATTTTTTGCCTGTTAAACAAATTTCTCCAACAGCAACATATTCATTTGTTAATACTTCAATACTATCACCTTGTTGAGCACGCAATACTGTTTTTAATTTTCTTGATTGGTTTTCATCAAGCTCAATAATTGAAGATAATTCACCGTTATAATATACTCGTCTTAATCTTCCCATGGAAACATCTCAAACTTATATTTACCATCATCATCTATTAACATAGCTGTTAATTTACCACCATAACAGCAACCTGTATCTATACTTATTACTTCATTATTACTATCTTTATATATAACAGGTTCTACATTATGTAATTCTTCTTGAGAGCTATTTTTATTTACAAGAGCTTCATGACCATTTATAATTATATAGTCAAAATACTTTTCTTTTAAATCTTTTGTTTTTTTATGCCAAATAAAAGGATAATGACGCCTTATTTCTTCTTCATTACATTTTTCATACTGTTTATGTGGGGGTGTATCACAAAAAGCAGGCCCTGCATGGGAAAATAAAAATTTATGGTTCCTTGTTTCTTCTATATGGTATTCTTTAAAACTATTAAAAAATTCCATAAATGGTAAAAAATATGGTGCTATTTCCCAATGGCTTTTTTTAACGGCTTCTTCTTCATCTATACCCATAAAAGATGCAACAGTTTTTAACCCTACTCTTTCATGCCAAATAAAATCAGGATATCTGCCTTGATTTAGTGCAGCATTAATTAATAAATCTTCATGGTTACCTTTTAAAAAGGTCATTAAAATTTCACCCTGCCTATCCATTAAAAATTCAACTACCTCTTTAGAATACATACCTCTATCTACAATATCTCCTAAAAAGATAAAACGATGAATTAAATATTTATCAGTTAATGTATAAAATAATTTTTTTAATGTTGAAATACTACCATGAATATCTCCTACTACTGCTAACATTTTTTTAGCCTCACTCCAGTCCACTCATTAATTGTTATTCTTTCATCTTCAATGTATCCAGCACATAATTCTTCTTTAATATTTTCATATTCGCTATCTAAAATACCAGAATAAATTATATATTCAGATGCAAGGTTATTAACACTATCCTTTATGGATAATAATACACTAGATATAAT
>CALADT010000292.1 GCA_937890655.1 uncultured Mucispirillum sp.
TGCATATCTCTGCCACCTTTATTATTACATATTACAACAGCTTGGTTAAATATAGAAGTTTTTACCTTTAATTCTTCTTTACTTATATTTGAAATACCTATCATAGCACCGGCAGATGAATAAACATCTGGGGATGCACTACCATTTTGGTTATTAGTAAAAGCATCTAATCCATTTAATACATTAAAACCACCTAACCCTAAAAGACTATTTAAAAACATATATGTTTCTCTATCATTTAATGATTTTGCAGTATTATCTATACTATTATAATAATCAACTATTTTGCCATAGTTTCCATTAATAAAATCAAAATCAAGCGCATCTTGCTGAGCTTCTTTTGCTTTTCTATCCCCTGCTGATTCATATATACTTTCTCCACAGCCGTAAACCCATAAAACAGATAAACATAAAAATAAATAACAATAAAATTTTTTCATACTAAACCTCACAAAATTAATAAATAATAATTATAGTGTAATAATGACAAAGAATAACATTTTAAAATAAAATTATCTAGGATATAAAGACGCACCTGCTTTTGAACCTACTGTATTACCTAAATAATTCACACCTAAAACATAATGAATGCTAGGGTTATACCTGAAAACAGCACAGAAATTATTAAAAGCAGCATGGTATTCTGTGCCATCAACCCCTTCAACAGTGTATAAAATGGCTTTTAAGTTATTTGGCACATTAAAAGGAAACTTAACACCTGCTTTTTTTAGTAACTCAACAGACACTTTTTCATTTTTGCAAGGGTTTTCAACAATATATTTTTTATATTTTTCCCCTTTTACTATAACTTTAATAGATACAGGTTCCCCTTCTTTCCAACCTCTTTTTTTAATAAAATTAGCTACACTATATAAAGCGTCTAAGTGGTTATTAATAATATCAATATGTTTATCCCCTGTGCCACTAACTCCGTAGGTTAAAACATTACTAGGCATAAATTGAGGAATACCTATTGCACCAGCATAAGAGCTTTTAATATCAAAAATATTCGTATCCGTTTTTCTAGCAAAAAGTAATAAGGCTTCAAGTTCTGCTTGGAAATATTTTGCTCTACGTGGATAATAAAAAGCTAATGTGGAAATAGTATCAATAGCACGGAAATTCATAGGCGAATGGCCATAATTTGTTTCCATACCAATAATACCTGCAATAATGTGGGCTGGCACACCGTATTGGTTTTGTGCTTTTATAAGTTCAGTTCTGTGTTTTCTAAAATAATCCACCCCTAAACCTATACGAATATCGTTTACCATGTTTTTTCTATAACTTGCCCAAGTATTAGTTGATTCTGCTGGAGCACTCATAAGTTTTGGAGTAAAACCAGAGTGCATAGTTTCCTTAAAAACACCCTGTAAATATTTTTTACTAAAACCGTGCTTTTCCACCATTCTATTAATAAATTCATTAACATCAGGGTTATTATCAAACTTACCGGCAGTTAAAGCTGCAAAAACATTTGTAAAACTAAAACATAAAAATAAAATTATAATAAAACTTATTTTTTTCATAAGCTATTTAAATACCATAATTTTTTAAAAAATGAAAGTAAAATTTTGAATAAATTGTAAAAAAAAGTTATTAATATTATTGCAATTTTCTAGGATTTAAGTTAAATTTTCTTATAATTAATATAGGAGTTTTGTATGATAGTTTCTGCATCAATTTTAAGTGCTGATTTTTCAAATTTAGAAAAGGAAATAAAAGCAGTGGATGCTGCTGGGGCAGATTGGATACATCTTGATATTATGGACGGCTCTTACGTTCCTAATATTACTTTTGGTGCACCTGTTGTAAAAGCCATTAGAAAACATACAAAAAAACCTTTTGATGTGCATTTAATGATAGAAAACCCTTCTAAATTTATAGATGATTTTATTGACGCAGGTGCAGACATTATTGTCCCACATTTTGAAGCAGATAGGCATATTCAACGAACACTTACATATATTAAAAGCAAAGGCAAAAAAGCCGGTGTATCTCTTAACCCTTCTACCCCTGTTTCTATGCTTGAAGAAATACTTCCTTTTGTGGATATGGTTCTTATTATGTCTGTAAACCCTGGGTTTCCTGCACAAAGCCTTATTGAAACAAGCTATAAGAAAATTGAAAAACTTAAAAAAATGGGCGAAGAATTAAAACATAATTTTATTATTGAAGTTGACGGCGGTATTAATCACATGACAGTTGACAAACTTTCTAAGTCTGGAATGACTGCTGCTGTTGCAGGAAGCTATATATTTAATTCAGAAAATTATAAAAACCCTATTGATGTATTAAAAAGCTACTAATTATATAACTTATTTATAAATAATATTTTTTCACATTTTTTACATAAAAGTATAACATTTGTTTTGCTTTTATAGTCATTTTTTTTCAAAAATAACAGTAAAAGTGCTTATTTTTTGTAGCATATTATTTTTTTTTCTGTTATACTATCTTATGATAAGATTTCTAATGTATTTTAAATTAAATTTTTATGTTTTATTTTAAATTTTTTTACTTTAATTTAAAATGGAAATAATCTACAAATGCTTAAATATTATTGTTTTATTTTTAAGCATTACAGGAGGACTATTATGGCTTATAATATTTTATTAGTTGATGATGAGGAAGATATACGTTTCCTATTTTCTTCTGTTTTAAAAGAAGAAGGTTA
>CALADT010000293.1 GCA_937890655.1 uncultured Mucispirillum sp.
ATGAAGCAAAAGAAAAAATAAGCAAAAGCACAGAAGGTTTTTATGAATCTAATAAAGATAAAGTGCTTGAATGTTCCCATGTAATAGTGCTTTGTATAAAAAGCCGTATGGATAAAAGCCATTTAAATAAAATGATAGAGCAGGAAGTCCATGACTGCAGAATATTAAATGATAAAAATAAATCCATAAGGGAAATGGTTTGCGAAAATTATATTAATATACATAAGTATGATTTAAAAGATGAGCAACACTGGATGGAAAAACAAGTGTATTTAAATTTAGGTAATATTTTATTAGGTGCAGAGCTTTTAGAAATAGATGCACTTCCTATGGAAGGCTTTAATAAACAAGTGCTAGATAAAGAACTAAATTTAAGAGAACAAGGTTATTTATCATCAGTTATGGTGGCTTTAGGTTATAAATCAAATGATGATTTTAATTTATCATTACCAAAATCAAGGTTTTCAAAAGAAGATATTTTTACAATTTTATAATAATAAAAACTGTGTATTATGTACACAGCTTAATTTTAAGTTTAATAAATATATTTGCAAAATTAAGTGTTAAAAATTAAATAATATAGGTTATTTTCTATAATTACATTTTATGTAATTATCCCTTAAATTTTTCTTAAAAAAATATAATAGTGAAGTTATTTAAATATATTGTAGTCTTTTATATATATAAAATAGCACAAATATAGCAAGGTAGATTTATAAAGGTCATAAAAAACGTGATAAATGACTATAAATATTTAATTTTTATAAGGTAATTTAATACGATATATTATATTATTCTTTTACATTTTCATTTGTTAAAGAATCAAGACATCTTGTAATAGCAATACGTGTATCTTCTGTTTCAGTGGAACCAAAGCCTTCTGCTGTGCATTTTGCTATTAATTTTTGAGTATAGGCATCAATTATTTGAATAGTTACTTCTGTTGTATATCCTAAAAGACCGCCGGCTATTTCTCGTATTCCACTATGGCCGTAATGGATAACCATTGTATTTTTTGGTTGTTTTATTTCATTTACTATAATTATATTTTGTTTCATTAAATAGCCGGCTATATAATCTGCAGGGTTAATACTTTGGGAATAAATAGAAGTGGAATTTGTTGTGTAGCTATAACCGTAACCATAATTATAAGAACTGGAATACCCACTTGTGGAAACTACACTTTCTGTTTTATTAATTAAGGCATATTTATATGTTTTATAGTCTTTATTTTTTACTACTTGAACAGGTTGCAGTGTTGCACTACAACCATATAAAACTACAATCAAAAATAAAAATATAAAATTTTTATAAACCATTATTAATATGCACCTATAAATTTTTTATAAATTCTATATTAATTTTTCCGGCACAATTTTTAATATAAATGTCATAAAACGCATTAAAAATGTAGTGTCAGGGCTATATGATTTTGTTATTAATTTACCATTTCTATGGGTTTCCCAATATGTTTTATTGTTTTTTGAATAAAGGTGCCATGATACATATTCAGACATATCTTTTTCCATAGATTGCCTTAATATAGTTGCAAATTCTTCGTTATAAAAAGCAGCTATTACTTCTGTATTATAAAGGGCTGATCTACCGTCTAAATTAAAACTTCCTATCCAGCTTATACTATCATCTATCACCATAGTTTTACTATGCAAAGATGCACCAGAATTTCTTCTATTATATATTTTATAGCCTTCGTTTCTAAACTCATAAACATTTATACCACTTTCCACTAAATCATCTCTATACCTATGCCAGCCGGAATATACAATTTTTGCATCAGTGGAAGATAGTGAGTTAGTTAAAATATTTATGTTTACTCCACGTTTTGCAGCATCCATTAAATCTTGCCTGCCTTTTTTTCCTGGCACAAGGTATGCAGATGAAATATAAATAGATTGTTTTACTTGTGGCCATAAATTATTTATTGCATCAATAATAGGGCTGTCATGTATGCCTTCTGCTTTTTTAGGGCTGTCTGCAATAAGTTTTGCTTTACCCCAATATATAGGGAATTTTTTGTTATTATAAGCATTAATAAAATAAGCAAGTGCTTCTTCATATATTTGTTTTTCCTGCTGATAATATGCTGATTTTTCCACAATTTCCCTATCAAGCATTGCTAATTCGTTAGGGTCATTATGTTTTGGGAATACATCCACAGGGATTGATTTATGATAATCCCAATATTCATTAAAAGAGATAAGTGCATCTTCTGGTAGTTTACCTATAAAAAGCACATCAGTATCAGAAAAATTCATTTTTGCACTATCATCAAAATAGTTTGAAGCAACATTTCTGCCACCAATAATTACAGCAGAGCTATCCACAATAAATAGTTTATTATGCATTCTATAATTAAGCCTGTTTATATTAAATAAAAATTGTGGGTATTTTAATATTTTTGAACGATATTTATATGGGTTAAAAACTTTAACTTGAATATTTGGGTGGTAGTTTAGTGTCATAATATCGCTTGTATCTGATGAAAGTCCGTTATCATCTACAATAATACGAACTTTTACACCTCTATCTGCTGCAAGTTTTAGTTCGTGCATTAAAAGACGAGAAGTTAAGTCATTTTCATAAATATAAGTTTGTAATTCTATGGAGTGTTGAGCCATACGCACTAAAGCTATCCTGTGTAAAAAAGCAACTTTACCACTTTTTATAAGCATAGCACCACTTAAATCTTTATCATTTTTTATGGTTTCTTCATATACTTTTGTAATAGTAGTAGAATATTTATCATAAGGAGAAATCTCTATTTTTGAAGATATTTTACTTTGATAGTCTTTTGGTAAATTTTTTGTAGAATATATAACCGTAGTACTACTTGCTATAATGGTTATTCCTATTATAATAATTATAGTCATAAACATATATCTACCTCTTTTTGTGCCTTTATGTCTTTTATGAATTCTTACTACCAAGAATATTACTAATAAGGCGATTAATAATTGAACAATACTTGTAATAAATGTAACCATAGCTATACCCTATATTTAATAACATAAGTATATCACAAAACTACCAAGTTACAAGTATTTTTTAAAAGAGGTTCTATTTCTTAACTACAACTTTCACAAATTTCTTCTTCAGAGAAATTCGCTTTAGGAGTTTTCATATAATAAAGAGTTTTTATACCTAAACTCATAGCATATTTTATATCTTCCCATAGTGCTTTAGCAGATTCTGGTTTTACATAATATAAAGTTATAGATTGTGCTTGGTCTATATATTTTTGTCTAATAGCTGCAAGCTCTATTATGGTTTTAGCAGGCACATTCCAGCACCTTTCATAATATTCTCTATTTTCTTTAATATTTGCCACAAGGGTAGGTATATTTTGTATGCCTTCTTCCATATAAAATAGGTCCATAATAGGTTCTATGGATTCTGTTGCAGATATACTTTTTCCACTGGTTGCAGTAGGTGCAATAGCTGCCACATACGAAAATCTTATGCCAAAAGTTTCTATATCATCTGCTAATCTATCCCATTTTTTATTATCCATTTTAAGGCCAAATTTCTTATGGTTAAATATGGAAAGGTGAAATGGAGTTTTACCATGAGCCCATTTTGATGATTTAAATGTGGAATAAGCACCTCTTTCTTTTGCTAAAGAGCATGCTGCATTATATAAATGGTAATATAAGTCATCAAAAAGAGTATTAGTAAACTCTCTTGCTGCTTTATCTGTAAACTTAATACGTTTTTTTGCAAGTAAATTAGCATAGTTTAAAACACCTACACCAATAGGTCTATTTGTTTTGTTAGCTACTTCCCCCTCTTTTACAGGGTAAAACTGGCTTTCAATAATATTATCACAGCCCCTAAGTAGAGTATATGAAAACTCCACTTTTTCTTTTTGGGACATATTATCCCATGTAATTAAGTTAATGGAGCATAAGTTACAAATACCTATTTCTCCACTTTTTCTTACTTGATGTATTTCATATTCACCACGGCTATTTAAAAATAGCTCTTCTGATTTTAAAACAGAAGGTGATGATGGCACTAACACTTCTGTGCAAAGGTTAGAAGCACCAATATATGTATTTAATACAGATTGTTCATTAATATTATCTACAAAAGTTAAGTAAAGGTTACCACTTTCTGTTCTTACTTTTAGTATGAGATATAATAGTTCTTTTGCTTTAACTACTTTTTTTCTAATACCAGATTTAGATTCATAATAAAGATATGCTTTTTCAAACTCTTTACCATAAGTTGAGTTTAAAAGTGGTGTTTCTTTTGGGTCAAATAAAGTAATATCCCCATCATGCTCTACTCTATCTTTAAATAGGTTATGTATTCTAATGGAATACATAAGTTTTCTTGCCCTTGTATCTTCTGTGCCACCTGCATCTTTTAACATTATCATATCTTGCACATCATAATGCCAAAATGGAAATGTTACAACAGCAGAACCTTTTCTTTTACTTTGCTGGTTAAAAGATGAAACAGTTTGCTCTAGCCTTTTTATAAAAGGAATAGTGCCGTCTGATGTGCCATTAAATGAAGATATTTTAGAGCCTGAAGAACGGATATTTGAAATATCGTAAGCTATACCACCGGAAAATTTAGAGTATAAAGCCACATTGCCATCAGTTTGGTTTAAGCTCCATGTATCATCTGCTGGAGTATTTAATACACAAGAAGCAAGTTGTGCGTTTTTATAACCACTATTCATAATACGAGGTGTAGCAAAAGTGATTTTATGCAGGCTTAACATATCATATGTTTCTTTAATATACTGCATACGTTCTTTTTTATCATCATTAAAAAATGAATACATTGCAGCTACCATATATGTAATTTGTGGTAGTTCTAATTTTTTGTTTTTTATAGTTTTGCAATATTTTGTAAAAAATGTATTTAATGCTTTATATGTAAAAATAAAATCTCTATCAGGTTCTATCATCTCATTAAGCATATCTATTTCTTTATGGGAAAAAGAATCTACAAAGTCTTTATCATAAATTCCATTTTTTACACCTTTAGTTAAAACTGTATGTAAGTCAGGGTATTCCCCTGTTTTTTTAAGCCCATAAGTTTCTTTATATATTTTCATTAAATATAGTTTTTCTGCAATTTCATCATATTCTGTATAAAGTGGACTAATATTATTAACAGCTGTGGTAATAAGTGCATCATACAGGTCAGTTATTTTCATTTTATTATTTATTTTAATATTTAAGTCTTTTAATAATTTATCAGTAAAGGCAGATTTACCACCAGTTGCCCAGTTTGTAACCTTGCGTAATTTTTCTTCGTTATACGGTTCTTCTCTGCCGTCCCTTTTTATGATAATGTGTTTTTTACCCTCTGTTAATATAACCATGAATATTTCACCCTATAAATCGTTTTTAAGAACACCTTTTTGGTAAGATGTGTTTGATGTTTCTTGCAGTGCTGCATTTTGTTTGTTTATATTTCTGTAATTATTGAACCAGTCTACTATATCAATTTTTTCTGCTTTAGAATAAGGATTATTTGTAACCCCTATATCACTAAGCCTTAATTTTGCAAAATATTTAATAAAGTTTTCTGATACTTGACTATTAATACCAGCTACTTCTCTATCATCAAAAAGATATTTTGCCCATAATACTTCTTGCTCTACTACTTCTTTAGCAATACTTATAGCCATTTTTTCAAATGTTTTATTATCAAAAAGATGTTTAAACCCCTGTTCTTTTTCTTTAGCTAAAATATTTAAAATATTTTTACCAGTAACCACATGAACAGAAAGTTCATCATGGGCAATAAGTTTTATTGTTTTTGTAAAGCCTGTAATAGCATCACCATAACTATTGTTTATAACAAATGTTACAAGAAATGAAAAAGGAAACTTAATACCTTCTAAAAAATATATACCTAAAAGCAGTTCTAAAAGTGCTTTTTGTTTTTCTTCTAAATCTGCGTTGTTTTCATCAATACAAAGTTTTGATACTCTGTCAAAAAGTGCACACTCTTTTTCCATACGTCTTTTAACAAAGTCATCACTATAAACAAGGTCAAGAGTTTCTGCTGCTTCATAACCAAAAACTTCAGAAAGCCCATAAGAATAAGATTCTGCATGGATTGCTTCTTCAATGGCAATACGTGAATATAAAAGGCTCCATATGGAGCTTGTAACAACCTGCCCCATAACATAGCTTATACCACTTGTAACACCACTATCCATTAATGTTTGGTATGCAATATTTAACTTAAAGGCACGTTTTGCATCTTCTGGTAGTGATTGAAACCTTGTTTTGTCTGACTTATAATCAATCTCTTTAGTAAACCAAGTATTCCCTTCGCTTGCTTCTTTAAGTTTTCTTGCTATATCGTGAGTTATATTATCTATTCTAATATAATTACCAAAATTCCCAAAAAATATTTGTTCTGTTTCTGGTTTAAATGAAATATCTAATATTGTTTTTGCCATTTGTATTTATCCTTAAATAATAATACTAACTAAGCAGGCTGATATTTTATTTATAGGCGAGGTCAACGCACCAAAAGACTGTGAACCTGCCTAGTTAGTCATAAAATAGTAAACGAAAGACTATTGTAGAATACTACTCGCCTGCTGCTTCCCACCGAAGTATGTTGATAAGATAAGCATATCCTGACTTGCCTTCATCCTTCACCCGCCTTCCCGATATTGTTCAGTGGCATAATGGGTTTTGTCCAGCTAACAGTTGCGGGGGCAGTGCAGGCATTTAACCTGCTTCCGCTTAACTTATGTATTTACTTTTATCAGAAATAAACTAAAAATTCAAGGACAATATTCAGAAAAAATATTAAGTAGATCTAATCAATAATTATAAAGTAGTATAAGTTATTGTAAAACTTCTAAATTTATTTTTTAATAAATTTTATAATTTATCCATAAATGTATAAACCTAAAATATGTATTGATTTTTCTTTTTAAGACGTTTAGAATGGTCTTCACTTTAATTAAATATATTTTGGGGAAATATGCGTTTATTTATTATAATTTTTATGTTATTTATGCCTTTATTATCGTATGCTAAAGTGGAAACTATTACAAAAACAGAAAAAGTTTTAGTTCCAGCTAATCAGTCTGTGGAGCAGGTAAAACAATATACCAGTGAAAGGCTTGCAAGGGAAGCAGCAGAAGAAGCAGGTGTTGCAATTTATGCAAGCACAAAATTAGTAGACGGTAAAATAACTAAAGATGAAATAAAAACACAAACAAGTGCCATTGCAAAAAAAGAAACAAAACTTATTTCTCAAGAAACAATAAAAGGTCAAACTTATATAACAGTTAGTGTTACAGCAACAGTTGATTCAAAGGAGTTAGATGCTTTTTTAAGACAGCTTATGCAAAACGAAGCATTGAAAAAAGAGCTAGAAGAAGAACGTAAAGAACGGCTTGCCATAGAAAAAAAGTTAGAGAAAGCAACAAAAGAAGAATATAATAAAACATTAAGCAAACAGGCAGAAGCAATAGCAAAAACACAAGCAGCACGACAAAAACAGCTAGAAAAAGAAGCAGCTTATGCAAGACAGCAGTTTATGGAAACACAACGCAGGCAAAAACAGGAAGAATTAAAGGCTATTGAAGAATTAGAAAAAATTAAAAAAGAATATTTAGCTCAAGATACAGCATACCAAAAACAAATAGCTTTGGAAAAAGATGCAGAAGTAAAAGCAGAAATGGAGCATAAAGCATTACTTGCAGAAATGGCACAAAATGCACTTATAAATGATAAAACTTTTGATACTACCCGTGGTGGCGATACTATTGAAATGATAGTAGCAGACGCAGCGGCTGTTCGTATGAAATATGCTGCTTTGAAAAACGAATATAATACTATTATACAAGCAAATAATAATAGATTAAAAGAGTTACATGAAAAACAATTAGATGTAATAAAAGCACAGGAGTTTAAAGAAGAAAAACCAAAAAAAGGTGATTGGGAATCTGGTGATGAGTTCGTAGCAAGAGAACAGGCATATAAAAAACGTAAACAAGATTTTGAAGATAACAAAAAGAAACAAATAGAAAAATTAATTCAAACATATAACAATAAAGTAGTGGCAAATACAAGGCAGAACCAAACATCATTACTTAATGCTGCTACACCTTTTTATAAAAGGCTTAAAAGATACAGTATAGGTAGTTATTCTTCATCAGAAACAACAAAAAGTGTTATTTCTTTTGGAGAACGGGATGTGGATAATGCAAGGCTGCCTATAACTATTGCATATAAAAGAAAAAAATATCATTTTACATATCAGTTTAAAAATGTGCAAGAATTTCGTTCTATGTATGAAACACGTAGTAGTTTTATAGCTGTCCCTATATTTGCTGTGGAGCCAAAAGGGGAAACAGGTGCTAAAGAATATTTAAAAGGTTTTGAAGTTATCCATTTAGGTAACAGTAAAAAACAATTTTTCAGTGTGGATGTAAATAATGATATTTTCCCAGAAATATTAGAATATGAAGATTTAAGAGATGAATTAAACGGCACAAAAGCAAAAAGAGAAAAGGAAAGGCTTGAAAAAGAAAGAATAGAAAAAAAGAAAAAACTTGCAGAAGAAAAAAGGTTAAGAGAGCAAGAAGAAGCATTAAAAAACGCTGCTAAAGAGAATACATCAGATATTAATGTTTATAGAAACTCATATAGAACAGGTTATAATTTATATGGCTTTGGGCTTGGTGGAAGTTTTGATTTAGATTCTTTTATTGGCGATTTTACCACACAATACCATTACCGTTTTAACAGGTGGATAGGTATATACACTAATTTAGGTGTAATGGTTAGTGTAAACGGTTTAAGTGATAGCCAGTCAAATAGCTATAATGATGACAATTATTATGGTTCATCATATTACCCATACTATGACAATTCATATTCTAGTAGGGAAGTGGATAGTAGCGTATTTTTTGGTTTAGGGCTTGATTTTTACTTAACTGATAGTTTATTGGTTTTTGGAGATGTAAGTGCAGGTTATTTTTATGACAGTTATAGTGATAATAGCTTTGGTGCCATTATAAAAGGTGGAGTAGCTTTACAGTCTAAAAATATGCGTCCTATTGGGTTTAAATTAAGTGTATATGTGGAAAAAATAATATCAAATACCATAAGTGGTAAAATTCATTTTTAAAATATGATTTTTAAATTTAGAGTTTTTAGAAAAGTTAATAGAATAAATAAAAAATTAATTAGCGTTAAGCTGTTCAAATTCGGCGATTAATTCATCAGATGGAGCAAGCAGTACCCGTTCAATATACGGGTACTTACCTTTAACACTTGTATAGATTTCTTTTAAATCATCACTGTTTAAAATATCTTGTAACTGTGATTTGTAAACACTTGCAAAAGTGTTGTGGCTTAAATCTTCAGCTATAAAACGCTGGCATACTTCGTTACAAGCCTGCAATACTTTTTCTGCTGCTTTTTTCCTTTCTTTTTCGTGTTTACCAATGTTACCTTCTTCAGGTTTTACATTTGCTATTGAGTTATAATCATTAATAGCAGTGTTTAGTAAAACTTGCATATCGTTATTAATTGATAATTCTTGTAATTTTTTAAACTGGTCTAAAAGCATATTGTGGTCATGCTTTAATTGAGTTAACCTATCGTTTGTTTCATTAACCTGTTGTTTTAAACGCATAATCTCATCTAGGTTGCCATTACCATTTTCATGAGATTTTTTAACAGAAAACAGGGCAAACACACTAACTAAACTCGCAACTAAAGCAAGAAAAATAGATACGAATGTTGCCATTATTTGCCTCCTTATAATAACATTTTTACCTTACAACCTATAATAAGCAATAATTGTGCCAAAAATAATATAATAGATAATAAATAGTGTAACTTATTATAACATTTAAGAGAATAGTATAAATAATAGGTGCATATAGCAGCTATTATTAACTGTTTATTATAGAGTGGACTTTTTCAATAATTCCAATCATTCTTTTAAAAGATTTCAGGTCATTATTATGTAATGTTCTTGTAGCTTTAATAGCAGCAGTGCTACGGCTTTTTAACTTTATTTCTTTTGCATTTGCAATTTCTTTTATAATATCCATATCTGAATAAATAACCGTTTGGTTAGCGTATAAGAACGTGTTGCAGTCTTCTTTAGTTGTAAATATAAACGGTTTATCATCATAAGTCATAGTAAATTCTCTAATATTTTTACACATATCTAATATATGAATGCCATTTTCATCTCTTTTTGGTATTGCAGCTTCAACTGTAATATATATAGAGCCTTTATTAAGCTGGTTTGTCATTATATTTGCACCAAGATGCACGCCATTATCAATAGAAGCATAATGTGGTGTTTCAAATCTTTCTTTTTGTCTATTGCAATCAATAATTAATTGTTCGTTGCCTAAATCATATAAATTTTTTTCAGTATTATAATAATCAGAGTGTTCTATAAGTTTACAATTTTGAGTTTTTAAATATGCTGCAACTCTTTCTACTTTTTCATCAAAATTTTTACTACTTTTTGAAAATAATGTAATATCCATAAAACTACAACTACTACATAACATACTTATAGCTAGTATAAATAATAAGATTTTTTTATAAATGAACCCCTTATAATAATTTTATACTGCCATTATACATGGGGGGGGGAATTGCAATAAAAAAGTTAAAATAATTAAAATTATTTTAGTAGTGAATAAGTGTATGCTTTTTATAGTTATTAAATTAATAATAAATTTAGCTGATATTATACGAAATAATAGTTTAGGTAGTTTATTTTAATTAAAAAACGAATATATGAAATATTGAAGTAAAATAAAAAGCGTGCCCATGAGGATTCGAACCTCAGACCCACGGCTTAGAAGGCGATGTCCCTATAGGCTATACTTCTTATACCTTGATTATAATATAATATGTTGGGTAATCTGTTATGGAAAAATC
>CALADT010000294.1 GCA_937890655.1 uncultured Mucispirillum sp.
ATATTAGCTTTTCTTAAAATATCTTCATCAATAGTTATGCTACCATGGTAATGAAGTGCACTTTCTGTTATTCTTATTCCATGTAATTTTGCTGATACTACTTCAACTAATTTCATTTTTACCTAACTATATAAAATTAATAAATCCTTTTATCATAAAATTAATATCTAGTAAAGTGTTTTTATGTATAATAGATAATTAGCTTTTAGATAAATATGTCATTAATAATAAAAAAAGCGGACATCCTGTCCGCTTGACACGAGAGCTCCATCTCCCAGGCGAAGTTGTTCTCCTACCCGATTCTTTTTTAGCAAGACATATGCCAAAATATTATTAATATTTACATTTAAAGTGATAAATTTTAAAATAAACCTATATAACCTACAAAAAAACAAGGAAAATATTTTTTTATATACCCATACCTATTAATATTATTCCACTAATAATTACTATACTTCCAATTATTCTTTTTAGTCCGTATGATTCTTTTAGGAAAAAAATTCCCATAAGCACTCCAAATAATGCACTTAACTGCCTTAATGCTGCTGCATATGACACCTGCATATCCACAAGCCCTAACCTATATGTAACAGTAGAAGCCGCCATTGCTATACCTCCTAAAATTACATAATTCCATTGAATAGGTTTTTTTACCATCTTATGAAAAGATACGGCTTTCCTATGGGTTATTACCGTAAAAATAATGGAATACATAAGTATAAAATCTGCCATAAGCATAATATATAGGTTACTGTTTACTGTATCCACCCCTAGTTTATCAGACACTGCCCCAAAGGAATATAAAAATGCTGCTAAAAATGCCAGTAGTATGCCATAAAGCCCTTTTTTATTACCCTGCCCTCGTGTAGCGTTCATTATATAACAGCCTGCAAGAATAAGGATTACACCTGTTATGCCTAATACTGTTACTTTTTCATCAAGAAAAATATAAGCCCAAAGCACAATAAAAAGTGGCGATGAAGTTGTAATAGGGTAAACCATAGAAACATCAGCATACTTATAACTTACTGCTGCAAAATGTTGATAAAAAAAGAAGAAAAATGATGAAAGAAGAGCGTATATTATTGTTGGTTTATGAAAATAGAAATCCTGCATATGAAAAACTGCTGTATATAGTGTAATAAATACAGCAGTAGCTATTCTTAAATAAAATACATATGTTACTTTATCGTTAGAAGCCTTTAGAAAAGCGTTCCATCCTGCATGAAAAAATGCACTTAATAATACTAATATAAAAGCAGTAGTCATACTTCACCTTATTATATATTAATCAAAGCTGTCTAGTAATTCTCTCATTTTAGGGCTTATATATATATCTGTTAAATCTTTCTTTTTAATATTTTCAGCAATAACAGCTATTTTATAGTCATCCCCTGCTTTTCTATCGATAATTATAAGGGGGTTGCCTTGAAAAGTGCACATACCCCCTCTTGCTTCAGTTTTTTCATACCGAACTTTTATCCCTGCTTTTAAAGCAAGTTCTTCTAATTCTTTTAGTATATCTTTTTTAGTATTTTTTGCCATAACTATTTATTATAAAGTGGGGACATTTTTCTTAATTTTTCCACACTTTCTTTTAAAACATCAACGGCTCTGTTTACTTCATCTAAGGTATTAAACCTACCAAAACTAAAACGTAGTGCACCATGAATATCTACTTCATCAATGTTAATGGCAGATAACACATGAGATGGGTTAGTGGAAGCAGAAGTGCATGCACTACCGGCACTACAACATACTTCTCTTGCGTATACCATTAATGCTTCCCCCTCAATGTATCTAAAAGCAATATCACTAATACTAGGCACTCTGTTATCTATTGCACCGTTTACATAAGTATCAGGTATTTCTTCTAGCACTCGTTTTTCAAATGTATCTCTTAAACGTTTTATATGGAGTATTTCACTATCTTGTTTTTCAAGTAATATTTCACATGCTTTTCCAAGCCCTATTATATATGGGATATTTTCTGTCCCTGCTCTTAAGCCACCTTCCTGCTGGCCGCCGTGGATAATAGGTTTTAACTGTTCTCTTAATTCAATATCCACATAAAGCACCCCTATGCCTTTTGGTGCATAAATTTTATGACCTGAAAAAGTTAGCAGATGAATACCAAGCTCGTTTACATC
>CALADT010000295.1 GCA_937890655.1 uncultured Mucispirillum sp.
CAGTATTAATAACTTCAATATCATGGGCTGGGTTTACTTGGTTATCCACATGAACAATCTCATCATTTTCAAAACAACGGACAACGTGTGCAACAGCATCAGTTTGCCTAATATGGGTTAAAAACTGGTTACCTCTACCTTCGCCTTTGCTGGCTCCTTTTACAAGGCCTGCAATATCCACAAATTCCACAGTAGTAGGAACAATAGATTTAGGCAAAATATGTTTAGTAATAAATTCCATACGTTCATCAGGCACAGGCACTATACCCCTGTTAGGGTCAATAGTGCAAAAAGGGTAGTTTGCACTTTCTGCATTTTGTGCTTTTGATAACGCATTAAAAATAGTTGATTTACCAACGTTTGGTAATCCTACAATACCACAGCTAAAACCCATATTATTTATCCTTAATTATTGTTTATTAAAATATTTAGCATATATTTTATCATATGTGCCGTTATTTTTAAGTGTAATTAATGCACTGTTTATATCATGAAGTAGTGCGTCGCTATTTTTAGGAAGTGCAATAGAATATTCTTCTTCAGCTAAAGGGGTATCAAGCATTTTTAAACCTTTATTATTAGCTACATATTCTTTTGCAGGTTCACTGTCTATAACAATAACATCTACTTTATCAGAAGTTAGCCCTAAAACAACCTGTCCTGTTGAATCATATCTTAATATTTCAGCAGTATCCTTAAACTGTTCTGTAACAGCAAGGTCCCCTGTGTAACCAAGCACAACACCTATTTTTTTACCTTTTAAACTTTCAAAATTTGTAATAGATGAATTTTCTTTTACAATAACAGCTTGTTTAGATGTGAAATAAGGTTCAGAAAAATCCACATGTTTACGTCTTTCTTCTGTTGCTGTCATACCTGAAACAATTAAGTTAATTTTTTTAGTCTGCATAGCAAGTAAAAGACCGTCAAAAGCCATATGCTTATATTCTACTTCTTTACCAAGAAGTTTGGCTACTTCATTCATTAAATCAATATCAAACCCTACAATCTCACCTTTTTCAATATATTCAAAAGGCGGAAATTCTGCATTTAAACCAACAATAAGTTTGTTTTCTGCTCCTTGTTCTTTTTTACAGCCAAAAAGCATAGTAGTAGATAAAACTATAACGCTTATTACTAAAAGTATTTTTTTCATATAACACCCCAAAAAATTTGTAGTTTTTGTTTTAACCTATATTATTCAATATGTCAAAGATAAATTATGAAATAAATAAATTTTTAATACATTTACAATTATTTATTCATGATGTAGTGCGTCTATTGGGTTTAACCGTGATGCTTTCCTTGCAGGCAGATAACCAAAAATAACACCTATAAAACCTGAAAATAAAAAAGAATATATTGCCACTTTCATATCAAATATAAAAGGAATATTTAGCTGGCTTGATAATATTAATGTCATAAAAAACCCAAAAATAATACCTAAAAGCCCACCTACTGCACTAATTGTGGCACTTTCCACTAAAAACTGTAATAATACTTCTTTTTCTAAAGCACCTATTGCAAGCCGTGTGCCTATCTCCCTTGTTCTTTCTGTTACAGATACCAGCATAATATTCATAATACCTATGCCACCTACAAGCAGACTAACCCCTGCTACTGCACCTATAAATAAAGTCATAGTGCCTATGGATTTCTCCACTGCTTCTTGTATTTCTTTTGTGTTTGTTATTTCAAAATTTGCTTTAGATGTTTCACTTATATTTCTCATATGCTTTAGTATGGAAGTAATAGTTCTTGAAGCTGCCTTATCATCTACATTATCATTTAAAGCAACCATAATAGTTTGTATATTATAAACAGAGTTATTAGGTTTTATACTTCTTAAAAAGGCTTTTAAAGGCATTAATATAACATCATCTTGGTCGTTACCTCTGCCCCCTTGCCCTTTACTTTCAAGAACACCTACAATATTACATATTGTATTATCAGCCTTTAGTTTTTCCCCTAGTGGATTACTTTCTCCAAAAAGGTTTCGCTTAACACTAGACCCTATTATACATACATTGTTACCGGCAATATATTCTCGTTCTTCAAATTTCCTACCCTCTGTTACATTCCAGTCAACAGCAGTAAAGTAACCATTAGTCATACCTGTTACAGATGTTTGCACGTTTTTATTTTTATATTTTGCCACTACCATATCAATAGATATAGGGGCAACAGCTTTTACACCCATTACTCTGTCTTCTATCATTTCCACTTCTTTTAAAGAAAAATTACGGTTTTGGTTTACTCCTGATTCTATATTTTTTGAAATATGCACCATTAATAAATTGCTACCTAAACTTTCTATGGCACTTTTAATCATACTTTGTGTGCCGTTACCAAGGTTAATCATAATAATAACAGCACCTACACCTATAATTACTCCAAGCATTGTTAAAAAAGCTCTCATATAGTTTCTAGTTATTTGACGTAGTGCCAAAAGAAAAGCATTAATAATCATTTTACTAATACCTCATTATTTATTTCTCCGTCTTTAAAATGGATTTCCCTTGATGCGTATTTTGCCATATCTTCTTCATGGGTAACCATTAATATTGTTATACCCAGCTCTTTGTTTAATGATGTTAATATTTCCATAATCTCTACACTTCTTTTAGAATCTAAATTACCTGTGGGTTCGTCAGCTAATAAAAAAAGTGGGTTGGAAGCAATAGCCCTTGCAATGGCTACACGTTGTTGTTGCCCTCCTGAAAGCTGTGCACTTGTATGTTTTTCCCAGTTTAAAAGCCCTACCATATCAAGAGCCTGCCTTGCTTTTTTTCGTCTTTCTTTTTTGCCTATTCCTCTATATAAAAGTGGTAGTTCCACATTTTCTAGTGCTGTTGTTCTTGCAAGCAGGTTAAACCCTTGAAAAATAAAGCCTATATAGTTGCGTCTTAAAAGTGCCGTTTGGGTTCTGTTTAGTGCAAATACATCTACACCATTAAATAAATAACTTCCCTCTGTTGCTTTATCAAGACAGCCTAATATATTTGCCATAGTGGATTTACCACTTCCTGAAGGCCCCATAAGTGCTAAAAACTCACCCTTATAAATATCTAAATCAATACCCTTTAAAGCAGGAAATAAGTTTTCCCCACTACCGTATATTTTTACTATATTTCTTAGTGTTATAAATTCGTTTGTATTCATAGTTTATTTTAGTCTTTTCATACTTGTTATAATTTTATCGTTTTCATTTAAACCACTTATAACTTCCACATTTCTACCGTCGCTTACTCCTATTACAATATTACGTTCTTCAGGAAGAGAGTTATTTAAAACATAAACTACGGCATTTTTTGATACAATTTCAGTTTTTACTTCTTTTGCTACCCTTTTACGTTTTGAAGGTGGCCCTCTTAAAAGCTCAGGCCTTTTTTCCACATCACTTAAATTTAAAGGAAGTGGTTTAAAAAATAAAGCTGTAACAGGTAAAAGTGTAGTATCATGGGAAGATTCTGTTTCTATATCAGCTGTGGCACTCATACCAGACCTTAGTTTTAAATTAGTATTATCTATATAAATAGTTGTTTCATAGCTTACTATTTTATCTTCTGTTTCTGTTGCACCTTTATTTACTCTATGGACTGTTGAATGGAATATATCATCAGGAAAAGTATCCACAGTAAAAGATACATTTTGACCTTCATGGACTTTACCTACATCTGCTTCTGATACATTTACAACTAGCTTCATTTTCTCTAAATTTTCGGCTATAACAAAAAGCTCCGGTGTGGAAAATGATGCTGCCACTGTCTGGCCTGCGTCAATACTTTTTGTTAAAATAACGCCGTCTATGGGGCTTGTAATAATAGAGTTTTTTAAATCAATTTTTGCACTATTTAAACTTGTTTCCACTTCTTTTATAGTGGCACTTTTTACAAGCATATCAGCTTCTGCAACAGAAAGCTCCATTTTTGCATTATCAAGCTCTGTTTTTGAAGGGGATTTCCCACCTGTTGCCTTATATACATTATAAAGCCTTTGGTAGTTTATTTTTTTATTATTATATTGCACTTTTCCTGCGTTATATGATGCTTTAGCAGAATTAAGTTGTGCTTCGTATCGGGCTATATTTTGGTTTATGGTATCAGGGTTTATTATTGCTAACACATCCCCTTTTTTTACAATGTCATTTTCTTCTACAAATACAGCAGATATAGTTCCTGAAACTTGGCTACCTATTAATACTTCATTAGTGGCAGAAAGTTTTCCCACAGCACTTATTATAGAAGATACATCACCTTTAAATGTATTAACTGTTGTATATTCAAAATCTGCCCCCTTATTTTTAAATACAAAATAAAAAACTATACATAAAAATAACAAAACTATTAAGGCAATAATTATTTTTATTTTTTTTGACTTTTTAGGTTTTAAAATATTATACATTTCATTAGTACTAACCATTGTTTTTTACCTCATGCTTGCCACTTATGGAAAAACTACCACCAAAAGATTTATAAAGCATAATAGATGATGAAATATTTTCATACCACGCATTATAAAATGATATAAATGTGTTTAAGTAATCGTTTTGGGACTGTAAATATAAAATATCATCAATTAAACCGTTTTCCCACCTGCTTTTTAATATATCCATAGAGATTTTTGCGTTTTCTAATATATTTTTTGTATTATTAAATGTTATGGTGCTTGAAGATGACGCATAAGTTGAGTTTTCTATTTCTGATATTGCCTTATTAATGGCTTTTTGTAAACTCTGTTCTGCTTGAAATACTGTTTCTTCTTGTATTTTTAATTGTGCATAAAGCTCCTGCCTATTAAAAAGTGGGGCAGTAAGGGAAGCTATTATTTGATACACAAAATCAGCAGGGCCACTGCTTGAAGCAAAAAGTTTTCCTATATTGCCACTTAAAGAAAGATTTGGCAAAAGTGCTGTCTTTTTACTGTATCTATTATATAATTCACTATTTAATGTATAAATTGCAGTTCTAACATCTGGCCTATTTAATATAACTTCTGAAGCTATGTTATTTATTTTAGGTAAATTAGGAATAAAGTCTGTATTATATATTAAATTATTACTTATATTAATATCTTTATTATTTATTAGCATATAAAGAGCGTTTTTGTTTTGCTCTACTTCTATTTGGTATTTTTGCACATTGTTTTGTGCGTTTAAAAAATCCATTGTGGTTTCTATATATTTTGATTCATCAATAAGCCCAGCTTTACGCATGGCAGAATAAATATTTAGTATCTCTTTATAGTTTTCTAACATTTGCATGGCAAAAGTTAGCTGTGCGTATGATTTCCTTAATGAAAAATAGTAGGATGCCGTATCTGAAAACAAAATAACTTTACCATTTATATAGTTTTCTTCTGCATATTTTACTAACTCTTTTTTAGAACGTCTTAAGGCGTCTAATTTCCCATAAATATCTATTTCCCATGAAAAATTTAAACTACCATTTAAACCGTCTGTTTTATCATTATAAGAATAATCAAGCCCACCGGATATTTTTGGGATTAAGGCACCAGTTGATGATTTAACTTGATATTTTGCTTGTTTCACTTTTGAAAGTAGAATAAGTAAATCAGGGTTTATTTCATTGGCTTGGTCTAAAATATATATAAACTCTTTATCATTAAGCATATTTTTCATTTCTTGTAGTGGGTCTTTATAAGCATGGTTGCTTTTATTATCATTTAAAAACTCGATGCTACCATTATTACGAAAAGATGCAGGTAGGTTATATGTGGAAGATATTTCACTATCCTGCAAAGAGTGGGCACAACCTGAAAATATTAAAACTAATAAAGCATAAAATATATAGGGCATTATTTTCCTTACAAAAATGTTATATTTATATGACAAGTAATACCATAAAAAGTTTTAAAATAAAACAAAAATTATCTTTTTATTAATAATAAAAAAAGTCGGCCTAAATATACCGACTTTAATATGTGTAATAAATTTGATTTATATATTTTATAAAGCTTTTTGAACAGCCTCGTATGCTGCATCATAATTAGGCTCATGGGCTACTTCACCTACAAGCTCTGAATATGTTAATGTGCCTGTTTTATCATAAACAAAAATACTTCTTGCAAGTAAACGTAATTCTTTAATAAGAATACCATATGTTTTACCAAACTCTGCACTGTAATGGTCAGATAATGTTTCCACATTACTAACACCAGCAGCACCACACCACCTGCTTTGAGCAAAAGGTAAATCTAAACTAACTGCAATTATTGATACATCTTTTGATAAAGAAGCAGCTTTTTCATTAAATTTTCTCACTTCCATATCACATACACCAGTATCAAGTGATGGCACTGCAACTATAACTAATACTTTACCTTCATAATCTTTTGGTGTTTTTTTAGATAAATCATTTGCTAATAAAGAAAAATCTTTTATTTTAGAATTAAGTGCAGGCATTTCACCTTCTAAGTGCATTAAATTACCTTTAAATGTTACTGTGTTCATTATAAACTCCTTAAAGTAGTTATATTTTATACTAAATTAGTATAGTTTAATAGATTTATTCTTCAACATAATTAAATTATAAATACATACTTTCTACAAATTCATTAATTGTGTTAAATTATTGTTCTATATAATGTTAATATTATGTAGTTATCAAACTTTATAAAAATTACTTCTTGAAAAAAATTGTCATATGTTATATATTTTTTTATTAAATATGGGTGAGTAGTATGTTAGACAAATATTTAAAACAAACATGGTTTCAATCGCAAGAAGATTTTGCTAATAATTATGAAGTAATAATACCAGAAAATTTTAATTTTGCTTATGATATAGTTGATGAATGGGCAAAAAAAGAACCTAATAAAAAAGCAATGCTTTGGACAAATGACGAAGGCAAACGCATAGATTTTACATTTGCAGATTTTAAAAAATATTCCGATATGACAGCATCATATTTTGCAAGTTTAGGCATAACAAAAGGTGATACAGTTATGCTTATATTAAAACGCAGGTATGAGTTTTGGTTTTCTATTTTAGCTTTACATAAATTAGGTGCAATAGTTATTCCTGCAACACATCTTTTAACAGAAAAAGATATTATTTATAGAAATAATGCAGCTGATATTAAAATGATAGTAGCATGTGGTGATAAGAATATTATAGACCATGTTAATAAATCTAAAAATGATTCTAAAACATTAGTGCATACAGTATCTATTGGCCCTGAAATACCTGAAGGCTGGGAAGATTTTCATAAAGGTATAAATTCTGCAAAAGAGTTTATCCGCCCTGAACATGTTAATAATAATGATGATATTTCACTTATTTATTTTACATCAGGTACAACAGCTAACCCAAAAATGGCAGCTCATGATTTTCTTTATCCTTTAGGCCATATTATTACAGGTAAATATTGGCATAATCTTGATGAAAACAGTTTACATTTAACAATATCTGATACAGGCTGGGGTAAAGCTGTATGGGGTAAACTATATGGGCAATGGATAGCTGGTGCTAATATATATGTTTATGACCATGAGAAATTTACACCGGCTGAAATATTAAAAGCTATTGAAAAATATAAAATAACTTCTTTTTGTGCGCCACCTACTGTTTTTCGCTTTTTAATAGGGGAAGATATTATGGGGACTGATTTATCATCCCTTAAATGGTGCACTATTGCAGGGGAAGCCTTAAACCCTTCTGTGTATGATACATTTTATAAAATGACAGGCATAAAACTAAAAGAAGGGTTTGGGCAGACAGAAACAACATTAACCGTTGCCACTTTACCATGGACAGAACCAAAACCTGGATCTATGGGGTTACCTAACCCACAATATGATGTGGATATTATTAATGCAGAAGGCAAAAGTGTAAAAGTTGGGGAACATGGGCAAATAATTATAAGGACAGATAAAAAGAAACCATTAGGGCTTTTTAAAGAATATTATAAAGACCCTGTTAGAACAAAAGAAGCATGGAATAACAATATTTACTATACAGGGGATATTGCTTGGAAAGATAAGGACGGCTACTTTTGGTTTGTAGGTAGGGCAGATGATATTATAAAAAGCTCAGGGTATAGAATAAGCCCATTTGAAGTGGAAAGTGTATTAATGACACACCCTGCCATAAGGGAATGTGCTGTAACAGGTGCCCCAGATAAACTTCGCGGGCAGGTTATTAAAGCCACAATTATAGTAAAAGATGAATATAAAAACCATAATAAAGAACAGCTTGGAAAAGATATACAAGACTATGTGAAAAAAACCACAGCACCATATAAATACCCACGTATTGTAGAGATTGTGGACACACTACCAAAAACAATTAGTGGTAAAATAAGACGTGTGGAAATAAGAGAAAAAAACTAACACTTTAACCCCTTTGTAATAGTGGCAAAAGGGTTTTTATTTTATAATTTTCTATATTAATATTTTATTTATATAAATATAAAAACAATAATAATAGCTTATAAAAAAAAGTAATACTATAATAAAAAACTATTACGATAAAAAAACATAAAACAATAAAAATATTCTTATATTTTAAATATTATAAATATTTTTTATAAATAATAATTAATATAAAAAAAGAGCAAAAACAAGATAAAAAAACTATTTTTTACCCCCTTTGTAATAGTGGCAAAAGGGTTTTTATTTTTTAATTTATTTTAAATTTACTTATACATTGTAATATATTGTATTATTTAAGTTATTTAACTTAAAAATTAATTTGTTACATGGTAATTTATTTATAAATAGCAATATATTTTAAATTACATAATTTTGCTCTATCTGTATTTTTTAATTTAGTATATGCCCTAACAATAATAAAAAAACATATAATAATTGTTATATATAAAAATTGCTTTCTTATGAAAATTCCTGTATTTTATTTCATATTTTTTTGATTAGTTAATATTACCACCATTTAGTATATAATATTTAATTAAACTAATTATATGTTAATATGCAAAAAATTGCTTTGTTATGATAATTTAAAAATTTTTTATTATATATGTTTTACTGATACTATATTATATTTTTTAGTATAATTTTTTGCCCTATTGGATTTATTTATTTATTTATTTGTGTTATTTATTATTACTCTTATTTTTATATTATTTAAAAAAATAAGTATTATTATTTCTTATATTATTTTTATATAAAATCACTTAAAATATAGTCTTTATTTTAATTTAAATCTGTTTTTATCTTAATAAATTCCATAATTTTTTATAAAAAATACCCTTATATTTTCATATAAGGGTAATATTTTTAAAACCTATAACCTGCTTCAAGGAAAACTCTTACTCCTGAATAATCATATATTGGGAATACATGGGTATAATCCACCCCTATACCGACAGTAGCATTATTTTGGAAGGCATAACGCAACCCTGCACCTACTGTAAAACCTACATTTGCTCCAGACTGCCTATGGGTTAATACATATGATGAAATAGGCCTTATTGCTCCGTCAGCATCAACAATTACAGAACTACTTTTTTCTGTTTTATTTATTACAACACTTGTTATTGCCATACCCGCTTGTAAATATGGTAAAAAACCTTTTGTTTCTTTTACAGAATCATATTGTAATACTGCTAATAACTGAACATCTATTATGTTATGGTCTGTATGAATTATTGTATCATCTTCTAATTTTTTTGAACCACCTGCATAATTATATCGAAACTTAGTGGCTACACCAAATAATTTATGAACATTCCATTTATAATAAATATCTACACCACCACCTACACTTGTAAATTCTTGTAAATATGATAAAGAATTTGACGATGTAGGAATATATATAGAAGGGGATAATCCTACAAAATGTGTTTTATTCATATATGATGTGTTTTTACGTTTTTTACTTTTGCTTTTTGATTTTGGCATATTATCATAAGAGTATGAATTTGTGCCATCGTAATAATCACCATACTGTGCATAACTTATTGATGCACTTAAAAACATAAAAAGCACTGATAAAACTGTTACTTTTTTCATTATATTTCTACCCCTTTACTATTTTGTATATAAATATTTCCATAATTCATTAATCATATTACCGTCCAATAAACCTAAATATACATTACTATCTTTATCAATTTTCCCTTTAAATTTTTGGTTTTGGTTGCTAGTGCTACAAT
>CALADT010000296.1 GCA_937890655.1 uncultured Mucispirillum sp.
GCCATAAAACACGCCCTGAAACAAAACAAGGTCCACATGCTTTAAAATAATAGAGGTAACCATATACCTTCTATTTTTACATACAATATCACCTAGTATTATTACTAGGTGATACATATATTATTTATTAAAGTTAGCAATATATTCTATAATAAATTCTGATATTTTTTCATAATCATTTATATTAAAAACATTTTCTACACTTTGAAAAAGGTATATATCATCAGTTGCAACACCTATAATATTACGTTCACTATTATATAAATTAGGTTTACCTGTTGCTGTTCTATGGACTAATATTTTAGGAACATTATCATCTTTAAAACCTTCCCCTATAATAATATCCATTCCATTTGGCACTTTTTCCATTAGTTCAAAAAAGTTTAATCTTTTTTCTGTATTACTTATAACTGCATATTTTTCATTATTTGCAATAGCTATACATTCAGCCCCTGCCTGTTTCATTCTATATGTATCTTTTCCTTCTTTATCCATTTCAAATTTATGGCCGTCATGCTTTAGTGCTGCTATTTTTAACCCTTTTTCTTTAAGGTATGATATAACTTTTATTACTAGAGTAGTCTTTCCACTACCTGAATAACCTGCAAATGTAAAATATGGTGTCATTAATTTGTCTCACTTATTTTATATTTATGTATAAAAAGTATATACATAATTAAAATAATATATTATAACTTTATAATAAAATAAAGGGGATATTATGTCTGTTACAAAATTTTTTGTAGATGAAGTGTATTTAAAGTCTATTATGTCTGAATATATATTAAGAGATACGCAAATAGAAATGGCAGAAATAATTGAAAATGCTTTTAATTCTTATACAACCCAGTGTATTGAAGCACCAACAGGTTCAGGCAAAACTATGGCTTATTTAATACCGTCTTTTGCAGGAAATGGCAAAATTATTATATCTACAAAAACTAAGCAGTTAATGAACCAGTTATTAACAAAAGATATTCCTATTGTTCAAAAAATAGTAGGTAGTTCTAAAACTGTCCGTTCATTAAAGGGGAGAAAAAATTATTTTTGCCCATATAGATATTTTAAATTTGTTCATTCAAAAGCAACTTTTTATATTGATGCTGTATCATGGTATGAAGAAAAAAATCAATATGGTATGATTATAGAAGCACCATGGGGTAAGTTAGATAACGAAGTATGTTCTTTAATGACAGCTGATAGATACCAATGTATTGGGTCTAAATGTGCTTATTTTGAAGAATGTGCTTTTTATACACAAAAACGAGAAGCAAATGTTGCAGATATTATTGTTACAAACCATTTTCTTTTACTATCAGATATTGCAATGAAAAGTAAAGAAAGTTTTGGTTCTATTTTTGAATATAAAGACCATATTATTTTTGATGAAGCTCACTCTGTTCCAGATATTTTTTCAAATTATGCAGGTGTGGAATTTTCTCTTTATTCATTAATGATATTAATTTATGAAAATAAAGATAAAATAACAGATATGAATGTGGAAAAAATATATAAAGCATATTTAAAACTAGTGGATAAAATAAAAGAACCAAAAATAGAGTTTGAACCTTTTAAAGATGATTTTGATAAATTTATTGAACTAGTTTCATCAATTATTTTAGATATAAACGATGATGATATAAAAGATGAATATAGCTCTTATTTTGCTCTTTATAAAGAGTTTAATAGTGATAAAGAGGGTATTAGGTTAATTGAAAAAAATATCCAAAAAAATAATGTTATAATTACACTAAAATTTATCCCTTTTGAATCAGGAGCCGATTTTATTAAAGGGTTGCAAGATACGGCAACATCTAGTGTATTTGTAAGTGCAACACTAACTTCTGGTGGAAATTTTGATTATTTTCTTAAAGAAACAGGTTTAAGTGATAATACTAACACTAATATACTTGAAAATGTGTTTAATTTTAAAAGACAGGGTAGGTTATTTGTTCCAAAAATAAACTCTTATGCTGATAAAGATAAAGTTTATATAGAACTTATTGATAACCTTAACGGTTCAGCTTTAGTAATATGTAATAGTTTAGATAGAATGCAACATATAGAACAACTATTAAGAAAACATAAAATTAATAAAAAAATATATACACAAACAGAAATTAATATCGGAGAACTTGATTTTTCTAGTGAAAATATGGTATTAATAGGAAGTGCTACTTTACGAGAAGGTATTGATATATCCGGTGGTGGGTTTAAAGCAGTTATTTTAGACCAACTTCCCTTTGAATACCATAAAGATATAGTGCTAAAAAGTAAGGCAGAACGTTTTTCTGAAAATAATTCAAATTCTTTTATTGATTTTTTTCTACCTCGTGCTGTATTATACTTTAAGCAGGCAGTAGGCAGACTTATACGTCATGAAAATGATTTTGGACTTTGGGTTGTTTTAGATGATAGAATAATAACAAAACATTATGGAAAATATTTTTTAGATGTTATAAAGGATGTTCAAATAACGGAAAATATAGAGGATGCACTCTATTTTATAAAGGAGGAAATTCATGGCTAAACTGATATGTGATTACAATTTTGCCGCTTCCAAAAACCTTATAGGAGGTATTTCGGAAGAAGACTTAGCAAATTATAAGAAAAAGGCAGAGTTAGGTTATGAACGTTTACAAAAAATGGTGGAGGAAGGAACTGTTGGTTTCCCTAAATTACCAGAATATGACACAAGTGAATTAAAAGAGTTTGCAAAAGATGTAAAACATTTTAATGATTTGATTGTTGTAGGTATAGGTGGTTCAGCACTAGGTATTGAGGCTGTTGTTAATGCATGCCTTCCATATGGTTATAATGCTATGAGCTATACTGATAGAGGTTGTTTACCTAGAATATGGGTTGCTGATAATGTGGACCCTTCTAAAATTCAATCTATTTTAAAAATATGTGCTCCAGAAGATACATTGGCAGTTGTTATTTCAAAATCAGGTAACACTGTGGAAACTGCTGAAAACTATTCTTTAATACGCACTTGGTTTCAATCACAAGTGCAGGATATGAAAAAACATATTGTAGTAGTAACAGACCCAGATAAAGGGCCTTTAAGAGAATATGTTAATAAAAATAATTTAAAAAGTTTTCCTATACATTCTTCAATAGGTGGCAGGTTTTCTGTAATGAGTCCTGTTGGGCTTGTGCCTGCTGCATTTTTAGGAATAGATATTGATAAAATGCTTCAAGGAGCAGATAGTATTACAAAAGATGGTATGGAACAAGTTATGACTTTAGCTGCTATTTATCTATATTATATGGATAAAGGTAAAAGTATTAATGTTCTTATGCCTTATAGCTCAAGGCTTGATAAATTCGCAGAATGGTTTTGCCAGTTATGGGGTGAAAGTCTTGGTAAAAAATTTACAAGAGATGGAAAAGAGATTACTTTTGGTTCAACACCTGTAAGAACTGTTGGTGCAATAGACCAGCACTCTCAAATTCAATTATTTAGAGAAGGGCCGTTAGATAAAGTAGTTACTTTTATAAACCTTGAAACTCATGATAACGATGTTAGTGTTAAAGGTGATTTTTATGAAGCGTTTAATTATTTAAATGGGCTTCATTTAGGTAAACTTTTAAATTCAGAATTAAAAGCTACTGAAGCTGCTTTATTAACATCAAAAGTGCCTTCTATAAAAATTGGTGCTAATACTTTAGATGAATATAGTTTAGGTCAATTATTTATGCTTTTCCAATACATTGTTCCTATTATTGGTTTAGCTGTAAATATTAACCCATTTGACCAACCAGGAGTTGAAGAAGCAAAAGAGTATGCTTATGGGTTAATGAATAGAGAAGGCTTTGAAGCTAAAAAAACTCAGTTTGAATCAATTTATCAAAAAGATGATGCATTCATTATTTGAGAAACTATTATTAGAAGAAATTACAAAATATAATAATAAGAAAATCCTTGTTGCTTTTTCAGGTGGCAAGGATTCTCTTGGGTTGCTTGACTTTTTAAATAAACATAAAGATGAATTAAATATTATAGTTGGTGCTTGTTATGTAAACCATGGTTTACGAGAAAGTGCATATATTGATGAAGAAGTTTGTAGCTTATATTGTTTAAATAATAATATACCATTTTTTATTAAAAATATTTCTAATGAATTAAAGCTTGATAAATCTGGTGGGGTAGAAGCAGCTGCAAGAAAATATAGATATAAGGCACTTTATAGCATACTAGAAAGAGAATTATACGATTTTATTTTTACAGCACATACATATTCAGATAATGTAGAAAACTTTTTTATTGATTTATATACAGGAGCTTCCATTTATACTTTAGGTGGTATAATGGAAAAAAGTGATATCATTGTTAGGCCTATGTTAAATATAACTACTGAAATGATAAATAGTTATATTAGTTTTTATAATTTAAAACCTGTTTTTGATGAAACTAATAATGATACAAGGTATGTTCGCAATAAAGTCCGTCATAATATTATCCCTGTTATGTATGAAAATGGTAATGAGTTTGAAAAATCCATTAAACGTATTCAAATGGAATCAAGCAGATTAAATAATTATTTTACAAAAAAAACAAGTCATGTTATAATAGATAGTAATAATATAACTATACTTGATAAAAATAAATTTAATAATTTATTAAATTTAGAAAAAGAGTTTTTACTAGGAAAAATATTTGCTATGTATTTCCGTGTAACAAAGCATATAATTTATGAAACTTTGTTATTTTTTAATGGAAATTCATCAAAAAGACTTGATTTGCCAAATGGTTATATGGTAGAACAGTCTTTTAAGCATATTAAAATATTTCACAAATCACTTGTTGAAGATTTTTCTTTAATTAAAAATTGTGAAAATAATATTATAGAAACTAATAGTTTTACAATGGAATTTAATGGTATCTATAATAGTAAAAAACTTATTGTAAGAAATAGAAGAAAAGGCGATAAGTTTTTTGGAAAAAAAATAAAAGATT
>CALADT010000297.1 GCA_937890655.1 uncultured Mucispirillum sp.
TATTTCCACAGGTTTTGCATTACTTTTCATAGGTGTAATAGTCCATAAAAATGACGAACTTATAACGTTTTCTGATACTTTAAATGTAACATTACCTACTTTTGCACTATCATGAAAAATATCTGATAAAACCACATCGTTTGAAGTAATTGGTTTATCTTTATCTTCTTCTTTTATAAAATCTTCAGCACAACTAGATAACATAAATAATAAAATAATTAGTAATAAACTATGTAATTTTTTCATAAATTACTCCTATACTTATAAAATTTAAAAATGAAAAAAGAAAATTGAATAAAAATTATGTGATAAATAATGATATTATACCCATAAACTTCCTCCCGAAGAATATTTTTTAAGTATGCAACGTCTCCTGGCTTAATATTCAACCTTACTCACTCCTTCCTATTAAACTAAATTCGCTAGTGGTAAATGTGAGCTTGTCCTATATTACAGTTGCGGGGGGCAGCAGTGGTTTTTCACCACGTTTCCGTCCACACACTCATTCACTATGTAAAAATATAATTCTTACTTTCTTTTGTCAATACATTTTTAACTAAGGAAAAAATTTTAATATTTACTTGTAAAATCAAATTTAATAATTTATAATATGCTTGTAAATTATAAAGGGAATAATGTGTAAATCATTAACCGCTCAAGCGACTGTAATCTGGACTACACCACATTATGCCACTGATATTTTTTGGGAAGGCGTGGTATAGGTTGAAAGTAAGTCAGGAAACCTGCTAATTTATAAAACCATTTATCCACTTGAGTTATGGAACTAGGTTATGAGTAAAATATATTTTATTATTAATACTTCTTTAATTTTTTTATTATTTTTTTCCTTTTCTTATTCTCAAGAAATAAACAGTAGTCAAGAGATATTTGTAACAGGCCAAATTGTCCCTGTTGTGTCTTCTCGTGCTGGTGTTGGGGTTGATGTTATTACTCAAGAAGATATTCAAGCTATTAAACCTAACACCCTTGATGAGTTACTACGTTATGTTTCAGGTATTTCCGTAAAACAAAGTGCAGCAGGTAAACTAACAAGTGTTGGTATCCGTGGTGGTAGTAATGGAACTACTATGATATTAATTGACGGTAACCCTATAAATGATGCAGCAGGTATTAATAATGATATTGATATTTCATCTATGGCTGTTGATAATATTGAAAGAATAGAAATTTCAAAAGGCCCCCTTAGTGCTTCACTTGGTAGCTCTGCTATGAACGGTGCTATAAACATTATTACTAAAAAAGGTGGAGATAAACCTGTGGAGTTTTCCACATCATTACAAAGCTCACTTTTAAGCCAATATTTTATAGGTAATGCCTCACTTTATGGTTCAAAAGATATTGTTGATTATAGAATTAATATAGGGCTTTTATATGATGAAAATGTGTCGTCTGCTGGAGAAAAATATGGCAATACAGAAAAAGATTCTGATGCAATGGGTAACTACTCTGCATACATTAGGCTAAAACCTATTGATAATTTAGAGTCTATTTTTTATATAGATTATACTAATAGAACAAGTGATATAGATAATGGCCCTGGAGCTGGTAATGATAACCCTGATTATATACTAGATACAAAACGAGTAAACCTTTCTTGGAAAAATATTTATTTATATAATGAGATATGGGAACCATCACTAAAAGTAGCATATACTTATAATAACAGGCTTTATGGTTCATCACAATTACTTGCAAATAATGAAAACGATATTTTTGACGGCCACACCATACATGTAGAATATGAAAATAATATCTATATTCTTGATGAACTTACATTAAATTTTGGTCTTGATTATGAGTATATGCAAATAGATACAAAAACTTCACATATTACTTCCCATAAAAACCGTAATAACGTAGCACCATTTATACAAGCAAATGTAAACCTATTTGATAGCTGGCTAACTGTTATTTCTTTTAGAGGGCAAAAAGATGAAGAATATGAATTTACACCACTTTATAGAATATCTTCTGTTTATGATATAAAATTATTAGATTTACAGTTAAAAGCCTCCGTTGGTAATGGTGCCATGACACCATCACTATACCAACTTTATGACCCTGTTTTTGGTAATAATCAATTAAAAATGCAGGAAAGTTTAGGCTATGAAGTGGGGTTTTCCAACGGGTTATTAGATAGAAAAATAGTATATGGTGCTTCATGGTTTTATAATAAATATGATAATATGCTTACATGGGGAACATATATTGATAGTGATAACAGCAGGAAAACAGGTTTTTACAATGAACTTTTTGCCATAACTTATGGGGTGGAAGCAAATGTGGAAGTTGACCCTATAAAATATATTAAATTTGGAATAACTTATACATGGTTGCAGACTTTTAACGCATACGGCAGACCACTTGAAAGAAAACCGGAACATCAAGTAAACGCATATGTTTATATAACACCTATTCAACAGCTAAAACTTATGCTTGGAGTTATATATAATGGGGAAAGTGTAGCAACCCATTATGATGCAGCAGAAATAAATGATGATTACTATCTTTTAAATGCCTCCATAAGTTATGCAATAAATGATAATATTGAAGTCTACTTAAAAGGAACAAACCTAACAAATACTTATTATGAAGAAATTTCTGGCTATGGCACAAAAGGAGTAGAAGTATTTGCAGGTTTAAAAGCAAAGATATAGTATGAAAACACTTACATTTACTATTATTATTTCATGTATTTTACATATTTTATTATTTACACATTTTAGTAATAGTAAAAAAAATGATAATATAAACTTTTCAGCACAGGAAAGTATTGTTATGGTATCCATAATGCAGTCCCAAAAAGGAGTTATTACAGAAGATAATACTATTAATAAAGATGATAATAACCAGCAGGCGCATGATAACAAAAAAGATATTGTAACAAATAAACAAGGGTATTCTAAAAAGAAAAAAGAAAATAAAAAACAAGTGTTAAAAAATGCAAAACAAGGCTCTTATGCCCATAATGAAAGCACTACTTTTAAAAACGGATATGCTTCTTATATACCTTCTCCAAAATACCCTCTTTCTTCTAGGAGAAATAAAGAAGAAGGAACTGTAATATTTAATATACAAATTAATAAGGAAGGTAAAATGGTAAAATATAAAATAGTTTCATCAAGTGGGTATAAAAAACTAGATAATGCTGCAGAAAATTCCATAAAATATGCTAAATTCCAACCTGCATATAAAAACGGAATAGCTTTAGAAAGTAATATTGATTTAAAAATAACATTTCAACTACAAGGGGAAAATAAATGACTAAAATAAAAGAAAATATTATATTTTTCATAACTATCTTTTTTATTCTTTTTTTACTATTAGCATCTATATTTTTATACTTAAACAGTGAAAAACTAAAAGTTGAAAAAGATAATTTAAGAATAATAAGCCTTTCTCCTAGTATTACTGAATTTATATATGATATAGGTTTAAATAAATACCTTGTGGCTAATACTACTTTTTGTAACTACCCAGATGATGCGAAAAATAAACTAAAAATAGGCACTTTTAGTGATGTTAATTATGAATATATTGCATCATTAAAAATTAATACTGTTATACTTGAAAGCCATATGGAAAAACAAAAAGAAATCTTTGAAAAAATGGGCTATAAGGTTATTGTTGTAAAAAATAATACTATTAATGATATATTAAATACATATGACACTTTAGGAAAAGCCTTTCATATGGAAGATATTACAAATAAGAAAAAACAAAATATAATAGATAAAATAAATAATATAAAATCAAATATTAAAAACAATAATAAAAATATTTCTGCTGTTATATCTATTTATAGAGATTATTCAAGTAATGTAAAATCATTAACAGTTGTAGGTGGAAATAATATATATAGTGATATTTTAGAAATATTAAATATTAATAATCCATTTAATAAATATGCTCCATATACAAATATAAGTGTGGAAGCACTTATAAAAAGTAACCCTGATATTATTTTTGATATGTATCATGGAGAAAATAGCCAAAATATAGAAAAACAATGGGAGCTACTGCCTATAAAAGCCGTTAATAATAACCATATTATTGTGCTTTCTGATACATATTTAACTTTACCAGGGCCTAGAATTTATTTAATATTAGAAGAGTTTGCAAAACAAGTGCAAAAGGTTATGATAAATGATTAAAATAGAAAATATTGACTATTATATTAATAAAAACCATATATTAAAAAATATATCATGCACCATAAATCATGGGGAAATGGTTGCAATTATTGGTCCAAACGGTGCAGGCAAATCCACCCTTGCAAATATAATAACAGGTATTTATAAAGTAAAAAATGGCAATATTTATTTATATAATAAAAATATATATGACTATAACAAAAAAGATAGAGCAAAATTAATAAGCTATGTGCCACAAGATTATACTTTTACTGTATCAGACTTTACAGCTTATGAATATACTGCAACAGGCAGATATCCTTACCTTGATTATTTTGGCACATTAACACATAAAGATAAAGAAAAAATAGAATATTACATGAACTTAACAAATACATACCACTTAAAAGAAAGGCATATTTCCACATTAAGTGGTGGAGAACGTCAAAGAGTTAGTATTGCTGCTGCCTTAACTCAAGAAGCAGAGTTTATTATTCTTGATGAAGTTTCATCATATCTTGACCCAAAAACAAAATACGATATAAACAACCTTTTAATAAAACTAAACCAAGAAAATAAATACACTATAATTATGGTTACCCATGATTTAAATTATGCCCTTTCTGCTAACTCTAATTTCCTATGTTTAAAAAATGGAAGTCTATTATGCTATAAAACCACAAAAGAAATGGTGGAAAATCAAATATTTAATACTCTTTTTAATATGGAATTTACATATATTAATTATGAAAATAAGGAGATTGTTATACCAAAATGAATAAAAATAATAAAATATATTTGCTTGTGTTACTATCTATTATAATTATTATTTCTGCTCCTTTTATAGGTATGGTCAATCTTGATTATAATAATTTATTTACTACAAATTCCACAGATAATTTTATACTTTTTAATACAAGAATACCACGTGTATTAGCTGGGTTTTTAGCAGGGGGCGTTCTTGCTGTTAGTGGGCTTGTGTTTCAAGCTGTATTTAAAAACCCACTGGCTACGCCATTTACATTAGGTGTGGCAGGTGGTGCTTCCTTTGGTGCTGCTTTATTTATTTATATAGGTGTAAATAATGCTGTATTATTTTATTTTGGTATAACATTTGCATCAATGATAGGTGCTTTATTAATAATATTATTAGTGTATCTGCTTTCTATTTTTACAAAAAAGTTATACGGTAATACATTACTACTTTCAGGTGTTGCTGTTAGTTTTTTTACATCGGCACTTATTATGTTTATGCAATATTTTTCAAATGCAGAAAATTCATACAAAATAACACGTTATATGATAGGAACCCTTACAAATATTTCCCTTGAAAATACCCTGCTTTTAATTCCCTTTGTGGCTGTTGCTTTTATAATAATATATTCTTACCATAAAGAGTTAGATATTATATCCACAGGAAGCCATATTGCTGAAAGTAGAGGTATAAACGTTACAAAAACTATTACTATTCTTTATTTCACTGTTTCATTAATAGTTGCTACTGTTACTGCTGTTACAGGGCCTATTGGGTTTGTGGGTATGATGGTGCCACATATTATTCGTATGATTATATCATGCCAAAATAAAATATTAATCCCTACAGCTTTTATTTCAGGTGGTGCCTTTTTAGTATTATGTGATACATTTGCAAGGGTGGTTGTTGCCCCTGTTGAACTACCTGTTGCTATTATAACTTCACTTTTAGGAGCACCATTTTTTATATTTTTAATAATTAAAGGAAATAAATATTAGAAATTTTTTATCATTTCATTAATATATGATTCATATGTTTCCTGTATACATACTTTATCTATATTACAGCTTTCAAAGTTGTGTTTAAAATCGTTTCTAATATTATTTAATTTTTCTACCTTATCTTTATTATTTTTTATACTACTATAAACACTATAATACTTACTACTGCTTATTTTATCATACATTCTTAATATATAGCTTTCGCATATGGTTGATTTTTCAATATTTAATAGCTCCACACATTCAAAAGAAGGGTTGGCTTTAATACTGCCTGTTACCTTATTTCTTATTCTACTATATTTCCATAAATCATAACTTTTTATTGATTTATCACTTTTATTCACTTCTATTAAACTATACTCTGGGTTATTTAAAAAACTAGGGTTATAATAATTTAAATGAAATAATATAGTATTATCTGTATCTTCTATATTT
>CALADT010000298.1 GCA_937890655.1 uncultured Mucispirillum sp.
TCTATAAAACGTAAAGAAAATAAAAATATAAAATCAGTTATTGTAGAAAGCTATAAAGATATATATAATAAACTAGATAGCAGTTATAATTTTAATATATCAAGTGGTAAAAAATAATGAAACATATAATATTATTACTTTTTTTATTGTTTTTTTCAGCATGCTTTAAAACAAATACTGATAATAATACCATAAGTATTGATAATAAAACCATAAGTGCAGACAATAACTCCATACAAGAAGATAACCAAGCACCTGTAATTATGGTGGATAATAAAATAAATGATAACAGTAGCGATTATAATACCATTGTAAATGTATCTCTTGATGAAAATGGGGAAACCATAACAGAAGTATATATAGAAAAAAATACAAATAAGAATAATAATTATGCAGATATTATTAATTTAGTTAAAAAACATAATGATAAATTATGTAATGATACTATAATAAACTCACTGGAAAATTACAACATAGATAGTATTATGGAAGGAAAGATTGTTAGTATTAAAGGTTACACTATAACATCTCCATCTATATTACATATTGCAGTTATTTGCCAGTATAGTGATGTGGTTAAAATGATAATAGATAAAGGGGTAAACGTTGAGCTTGTAAGTGATGACTTTATTTATGTGGAAGATTTAGCAAAAGAAATAAATAATAAAGAAATAATAGAGATGATTTTCAATGCAAAAGAAACTAGACTTAAAGAACATAACAATTAATTTTTATAATAACATAACAGAAGGTACAAAATATATAAGGGAAGAAGTTTTTATAAAAGAGCAGGGTTTTCAAGAAGAATTTGATAGTCTTGATAATGAAAGCTACCATGTATTAATCTCTTATAATAATAAATCAGCTGCTACAGCACGGTTTTATAAGCAAAATAACTCCTATATTGTAGGCAGGTTTGCAGTAATGAAAGAATACAGGAATGCAGGGCTTGGAAGTATATTAATGAAAGAAGTGGAGCAAAAAATAAAAGAGCTAGGTGGTAAAAAAATAGAGCTTTCAGCACAAAAACAGGCAGAAGGGTTTTATAAATCATTAGGTTATATTTCTAGTGGAGAAATTTATTATGACCAGCATGCACCCCATATACATATGGAGAAAGTGTTATAAAAAAAACTTTATAATCTTAATAAAATGTGATATAATCATAAAATAGAATTTCTGGAGAATATTATGGTAAGTATTATTATATTATCTATTGTTTTAATAATATTAATTGGTGTTTTAATATATTTTGTTATAAATAAGAAAAATCTTAAAGTAAGGCTTTTGGAAGAAGAAGCAGAAAAAGGTACTCCTGAAACACAACTTGCACTAGGTTTAATGTTTTATTCAGGTGTGCAGGTGGCAGAAAATAAGGAAAAAGGAAAATATTATATATTAAAAGCAGCAGAAAACGGTAATGCTCAAGCACAGTATTTATATAGTGGTATTATATTAGGTAATGATAACACTCAAGGTAAAGAACCTACAAAGGAGCAGTTATTAGAGGCTGCATCATGGATAGAAAAATCTGCAGATGGTGGTTTTTTAAAAGCTATTGTAACACTTGCTACAATGTATGCTGAGGGAAAAATATTTCCTAAAAACGTTAAAAAATCACAACACTACTTTACAGAGGCGGCTAAAAAAGGCGATACACAATCACAAATAACAGTAGCAGGTATCCACCATTTTAGTATGGGTTCAGATAAAACTCTTGCTTATGCTTGGTATAAGTTAGCAGAAGAAAACGGTAGCGAATATGCAAAAGAAACAGCAGAAAAACTTCTAACAGAGCTAACAGAAGAAGAAAAAGAAAAAGCATTCTCAAAGGCAGAAGAATTTATGGTGCAGTATGGTAAAAATGCAGTTCATTAAGGGTTAGTATGATACAGCGTTATATTCATTCAGATTATTCAAGAATTATTGAAATATGGGACAGCTCCATGGCTGTATCTAGTGGATATTTATCTGAAGAAAATAAAGAAACAATCGGAACAGGCCTTGCAACTTATTTAAAAAAAATGGAAGTTTTTGTTCATAGGAAATCAGGTATTATAACAGCTTTTATGGTAATTGATAATAATAAACTAGAAATGCTTTTTTGCCACCCTGATTATATAGGCCTTGATATTAGTTCTTTTATGTTAGACTATGCAATAAAGTTTTTAAATATAAAATATGTAGATGTTAGTAAGCATAATATTAATGCACTTAATTTTTATAAATCACACGGTTTTCAAGAAGTTGCTTATTTAAACCATGAAGAATTTGGTTATCCTATGATCCATTTAATGTTAGAAAAAGGTAAGTAGTATGAAAAAACTTTTTTTTATTTTTATAGTATTATTTTTTAGCAGTAATATTTATGCTAAAGAATGTGTGAGGCCTATTATTTTTCCGTTACTTTCAAAACCATTAAACGATAAAGGGCAGGAGTATGATAATTACGACTGGCGGGCTCCACATGGCCTAAATCAAGCAGGTTATGAAAGTTACAGAATACGAAGTAGCACAAGTAAAAATATTGTAAAAAAAACTTTCCATGTTTCAAGAGATTTATATACAGATGTTTATAACGATAACGGAAATTATGGGCTATTAAAATCAAAAAACTACGTTGTATCAGTAAGTGAAGGGCAGGTGCTAGAAGTAGAATATTTTTATGCAGGCACATATAAAGTAACAGTAAGCCACACCACATGCGACGGTAGGAAATTTTTAATAAGATATGGGGAAATGGACCCTAACTCCATAGAAGTAAAAGTAGGGGATAAAGTAAAACAGGGGCAGGTATTAGGCAGGCCAGGGTTTTTATCAAAAAAAGATAAAAATAATAATAAAATACCTATTGATGTAATAGCAGACAAAGTAGTATTTATGTTACACCTTGAATACTTTAAAAATAACCAGCTAACAAAAGAACCGTTATCCACAGCTTTTAGTAATAATAGGTATGATAGAAGGGAAGATATAGCAGACAGTCTTGAAATTTTAGAAGAAGGTTATAAAAATTCTTTTGGAGAAGTAGTTAAAAAATGAAGTTATTATATAAACTAAATAAAAATATATTATTTTTTGTGGCAGTATTATTTTTCTTAAATATATTTCAAATATCAGCTTACAGCTCACCATATGCAAACCCATGGCTTTATGATAATATGCTTGAATATTTTGATAATACTTCAAAATATAGTGATAATGTTACACATGGTATAATTAAAAATAGTAATGATGATGTTATTATAAGCACATATATAGAAAAAGCCTATAATGTATATAAAAAGGAAGAAAAATATACTCCTGAAATCATATTTTGTGGCAAAGGCTGTTATGAAGATAAACATTCAAAAAACATAATTATAGCATACCATAAGTTTTTTTATATATATGCTATTGCTCCAGAAATCACTGAATATTTAATCCAAAACCCAACAGAAAACGAAAATATAGAATACATATTACATAATAAAACTATTAGTTATAAATGGAGTAATAATAAATTAATAGTTATGGTAGATAATGAAAAAATAGAGTTTATAAAAGAAAATAATAAAATCAAAATAAATACAAATATGCAGTCTTTATTCAAATATAGGCTTAATTAAATAAAGGTGTTAGATGAAAAAAGTATATATTATAGTAACTTTATTGCTAATATTTAATATAAAAAGTTATGGTTATAATGCAGAAGATGTGGATTTATATAACCACTCTAACCAGCATGGAGTAGTATATAAAGCAGAAGATAAACGTTCATATTATAAAGAAGTGCCTTTTACTACCATAAAAACAGAGCAGTGTGGTAAAAAAGAATATAAAAAAGTAAAAAAAGTAGCAAAAATATTAAAAGAAAAAGAACAAAAATTTTGGGACTATAAAAACTGTATTATTTCCCATTATGAATATAAATCAAATAGTATAATAGATGTATATAATAATTACCGTTTTGATTTAAATAAACGTCTTATGAATATGAAAGACTATCAAGTTCTTGATAATATAGTGTCGTATTTACCAATGAATATAAAGCAAGGCAGTAATTACCTTTATTATTTAGGTATGCGTAATAATATTGTAGAATGGAGTGATAAAAATAAATCATTACATATTATACTTCCTATTATGTTTAGTGGCTTAATAACTAATTTTTCCATAAAAGATAACTCAAATATTATGGTGGAAGAAATATTTTTATACGATAGATAGTGTTTATAAATATTTAATATATAAAGGTTGTTTTTATTAGCCTTGTATTGAACTAATATTTTTTAGTCTTACTTGTATAGTCTTTATTAGTTAAAAAATCTTATAACCTTAAAGATTTGTATATGTTTTATATCAAATAAATATTTTTTACTTTACTATCGTTAAAATCAAAACAAAAACTATTCCATACATTACTGTCTTTTCTGAGCCTTGTGCGAAGAATCTCAAAGCAAAAATACTAATATACGCATTTTGTCATCTATGATTTAATAATTATAGTGGGAACAGGTTCCACATATATATCCCCTAAATGCAAAAACAATAACAGAGAAAAAATTTTAAATATGAATTGTGTAACGTTAAAATATCACAATGTGTTAATTAATATAAAATGTTTGGTAAATAGTTGTTGAAAAAATATGGAAAATATGATATGTTTTATTATAGTTTTTATATAAAAAGGAGCATTATTATGCAAAAGATACTATTTTTAGTTTTATTTATTACCATATTACCTGTTTATGTGTTTGCAGAAACCTTTGATAAAAGTAAATGTGATTTTATGGAAACGGATAAAAACGTGATAAAAAAATTAGAGGTACAAGGAATTTATCAAAACAATAAAACAGGGGTAGTATGTTATAGTATTAATGATATTAAATTTTTTGAAAAAGATGTTATATTTCCTATAAAAAATGGTAAGGTAGCAGGAATAGTAAAAATTTATTTTAAAGGAAGTGGTGCCTTAGTATCTGAAACACCATATAAAAATGGTGAAAAAGATGGAATAGAAAAAGTATATTTTACAAGTGGTGCTTTAATGTTTGAAATACCATATAAAAATGGTAAAAAAGATGGAATAGGAAAAAAATATTTTGCAAGTGGTGCTTTAAGTGTTGAAATACCATATAAAAATGGTGAAAAAGATGGAATAGAAAAAGGGTATTATGAAAGTGGTGATTTATATACTGAAATATCATATAAAAATGGTATACAAGAAGGAATAGAAAAATTGTATTACGAAAGTGGTGCTTTACATACTGAAATACCATTTAAAAATGATATAAAAGAAGGCATAGGAAAATCTTATATGGAAGATGGACGTTTATTTTCTACTGTAACATATCAAA